>DATCEJ010000325.1:0-11027 GCA_036510135.1 Roseiarcus sp.
CGGCTCAAGGTTGAGCGCGCCGGCGTTCTCCTTGTCGAGACGCTCGAGGAACTCGGCGACGTCGCCGAAATGCTGCTGAGATTTCCCGCGCGAACCGCCGGCGGCGCCGCAATGGTTTGCGAGTCCGGCGCCTTCAAGGCGCTGACCCTCGACCTTGCCGAGCGCGAGAATCTGCCGCTCGCCCCGCTCGGCGATTCTGACAGTCCAGCCTTGCGGGCGGCGTTGCCGAAGTTCGTGCCGGTGTCCAACCCGCTTGACGTCACCGCCCAGGGCCTCGTCGATCCCGATCTCTACGCGCGCGTCCTTGCGGCGCTCATCGCCGACGACCGGATCGAGAGCGTGCTGCTCGCGATCATCCAGACCGATTCCGTGACGGCGAAACTCAAGTTTCCGCCAATCCTTGCGGCGATCGAGACGCTTGCGCCCGCGAAGCGCATCGTCTTCGCTGGCCTCGACGAAGGCGCCGCCGTTCCGCCCGGCTATATCCAGCGCCTGCGCGCGCTGAACGTCCCCTATTTCCCGTCGGCGGAGCGCGCCGTTCGCGCGCTTGCGCGCCTTGCGCGCTGGAACGGCGCGGTTTCAGCGTCCCCGATGGCGCAACCGGCCAGATCCGCGGCGTTCGCCGGCCTTGCGGGGGTGATCCCGGAATGGCGCGCGAAGCTCGCCCTCGCGTCGATCGGAATTCCGTTTCCGCAAGGCGCGCTGGCGACGACGTCGGCGGAGGCGGCCGCGATCGCGTCAAGGATCGGCTTTCCGGTCGCCATCAAGGCGCAGTCCCATGAGCTTGCGCACAAAAGCGATGCTGGCGGCGTGATCGTCGGCCTTCGCGACGAGGCCGCGCTCAGGCACGGATGGGCGAAGCTTAAGGACAATGTCGGACGCAGCCGACCGGGCCTCGCACTCGACGGGGTTCTGGTCGAAGCGATGGGCGCGCCAGGCGTCGAGTTGATCGTCGGGGGGCGCAACGATCCGGAATGGGGACCGGTCGTGGTCGTCGGCTTCGGCGGCGTGCAGGCCGAAATCCTAAAAGATTCGCGCTTGCTGGCGCCAGACATGAACGATGATGAAATTCTGGCGGAATTCAAGACACTCAAGGGCGCCGCGCTCCTCGAAGGTTTTCGCGGTTCGCCCCCGCTTGACCTCGAAGCGCTTGTCCGGATTGTGCGCGCCATCGGCCGCTTGCTGCTCGGCGAACCGTCGATCCGCGAAGTCGATCTCAATCCGGTCGTCCTCTATCCGCGCGGTGAAGGGGCGCTTGCGCTCGACGCGCTCATCATCGCGTCGAGTGGTCGAAACTAAGCCGAAACAAGCGTCCAATCGCGGATGAATGCGACTGTATTGGCCAAAATCCGGCGCCCGAGCGTGCCCAAACGGGCCCTTTATCTTCGGCTTTCCACCGCCATCCGGACGGCGAGACCGGCGAGAACCGTCCCCATCAGCCAGCGCTGGATCAGCGCCCACGATGGATTCGCTTTCAGAAACACAGCGATCGAGCCGGCCATCATGGCGATTGCGGCGTTCACCGTGACGCTGATGCCAATCTGCGTCGATCCGAGCGCGAGCGATTGCAGGAGCACGCTGCCCGCGTGCAAGTCGATGAACTGCGGCAGCAGCGACAAATACAGCATGGCAATTTTCGGATTGAGGAGATTGGTCAGAAAACCCATCGCGAACAACCGGCGAGGGCTGTCAATGGGGAGGGCCTTAACCTCGAATGGCGACCGCCCGCCAGGACGCAACGCAGCCCAAGCCAGCCAGAGCAGATACGCGGCGCCCGTCAGGCGAAGCGCGTCATAGGCGTAAGGCACGGCGAAAACGAGCGCGGTCAGGCCGAACGCCGCACACAGCATGTAGAAGACAAATCCGAGCGCGACGCCGCTGAGCGAAATGAGACCCGCGACCCGACCCTGGATGATCGAGCGCGAGATCAGATAGATCATGTTCGGTCCGGGCGTCAGCACCATGCCCAGCGCAACGAGCGCGAAAGCGAGAAGGTTGGTGAGCGATGGCATCGGCGGGTCTCCGAGCCGAGCTTATCGCTGAATGCCCCTCAATCGCCAAGATTTTCGACCCCCTTCCTCACATTCCGATTCTTACTGTGGCGCCGGTTCGTCTAGCCCGCTCGACTCGCTTTATCCTTCGCGTAAGCCTCCGTCGCGACTTCGACCGCCTTCTGCTGTTGCGCGGCGAGGTCGGAGCGCACGGCGCGGGCGCGGGCGGCGGCGTCCAGGGTCTGCTGCGCGTGGCCCTGGAAATGTGGCATCACGTGGCGGGCGATCAGCTCGTAGCTGCGTTGTGTGGCGCGCGGATCGGCCCAGTTGTGCGCCAGCATCAGATAGGCGCCGAAGCCGCCGTTCGACTGCGTCATCAGCCGATCGATCTGTGCTTTGACCATGTCTGGCGTACCGATCGCGCCAAAACCGGAATCGTTGATGAACGAGATCATTTCTTTGATGTTGCTCCCGGGAACGGCCATTTGCGGGAAGGCGGCCACAGCCTGAAAATATTGGAACCAATGTTCGATGCCATATTCGACATCGCGGTAGGCCTGCTCGATCGTTTCGGCCGCGTGACACAGGCCGACAAGACGCCATTTTGATCGGTCGACATGCGTGTTGTGGACCTTCGCCTGGTCGCCCATCACCTCCCAATGCAGAGCAAGCGCATCGAAACCGGCCGCCGTGGTCGCCCCGACGGAGAGCAGACCAACACCGTGACGCGCGGCGAGGCGCGGACCTGTGGGCGAGGCGACCGCTGCGACCGCAACGTCGAACAGCGGATTCGAGTAGGGGCGTAGGTGCAGGCGCGCGTCGTTGAGCTCCCAGCGTTCGTTCTTGAAATTGACCGGCTCGTCGCCTTTGAGCAGGCGCATGATCACGCCGAGGCTCTCTTCGAGCAATCGCCTCGTGTCGGCCTGTTTGACGCCGATCATCGCCCCGTCGGTCGGCAGCGAGCCCGGTCCGACGCCAAGCATGACGCGCCCGCGCGTGAGATGGTCGAGCATGACGATGCGCTCGGCGACCCATAGGGGATTGTGATAAGAGAGGCTGACGACACCGGAGCCAAGCTTGATATGGCGCGTCCGTTCAGCAGCCACGGCCATGAAGATTTCGGGCGAAGCGCTGATCTCCGTTCCCGCCGAATGATGTTCCCCGCACCACGCTTCGTCATAGCCGCAGCGGTCGAGCCATTGAATAAGCTCGAGGTCGCTCTGCAGCGCAAGCGTGGGATTGATGCCCGGCTTGTGGAACGGCGCCAGAAAGACGCCAAAACGAAGCCGATGCGCCATGCGTACTCCTCCCGTCGCCACGTAAGGACGATCGCTGTTCAAGTGAAATACTGACCCACTCCGCGAGCGACTGCAAGCGCGGACGACCCTTCATCTGGATCGAGGGAAGTTGGCCCTTCACAAAGCTGTGACACCGACGTGCCGGCGGGAGCCCATTTGTTTGCGCTGGCGTGAGCAGACCGGTACAAGAGCACTACGATCGATCATTCTGACGCTCCCGCTAGTTGACGATGACCTATAGTGACGCTGAAGCGACGAGCGCGGCGCATCCGGACGCCGAGAGTGCGAATTTTCGCCTCGCGATGCGCGAATTCGCCTCTGGCGTCGCGATCGTGACATGCGCGAACGGAAAAGAGCGCGCCGGATGCACCGCGACTGCGCTGGCTTCGTTTTCCCTATCGCCCCCCTCGCTCGTTATTTGCCTCGAGCGCTCTTCGACGACGCTGGCCGTACTGACGCAAGCCGGCGCCTTCGCGGTGAATATCCTTGCGGCCCAGCACGGAGCGCTTGCCTCGCGTTTTTCCGGCCGCAATGGCGTTGAGGGCGAGGCGCGATTTGAAGAAGGGGATTGGTTTCCGCTCATGACGGGCGCGCCCGCCCTCGTCGATGCGCTCGCCTCGTTGGACTGCCGCGTCGAGGAGATCTTCGAGCGCCACACCCATGCGATCGTCATCGGCGCCGTACAGGGGGTCCGCGTGGGCGGCAAGAGGTCAGGGCTACTGCACTGGCGCAGCCGGTTCGAGACGCTGGATTGAATTGAGTCTTCCGCGCCGAGACGCGCGGGGTGGATTGCTCGGGTTTCTTGCGCCGGGACCCGGGCGAGCCTATCTAGTGCACAGGAGTCGAGCCCCATGTTCATCCAGACCGAAGTCACCCCCAATCCCGCAACGCTCAAATTCCTCCCCGGCCGGCCGGTGATGGACGAGGGGACGTTCGAGGCGCGCGATGAGGCTCAGGCCGAGCGCTCGCCGCTCGCCAAGGCGCTGATGCAGCTGCCCGGCGTGACCGGCGTGTTTTTCGCCAACGATTTCATCTCGGTGACCAAGACCGACGGCGAGTGGCAGCATCTGCGCCCCGCCGTTCTGGGCGTCGTCACCGAGTTCTATCTGTCCGGCGCGCCCTTGATCGAAACGGGCGGCGCGGATTCCAGCACGAACGGCGAATTCTTCGACCCCAAGGACGCCGAATCGGTCGAGGCGATCAAGGAATTGATCGAGACCCGGGTCCGCCCGGCCGTGGCCAACGACGGCGGCGACATTATTTTCAAAGGCTACCGCGACGGAATTGTCTATCTCAAGATGAAAGGCGCCTGCTCGGGCTGCCCGTCTTCGACGGCGACGCTCAGACACGGAATCGAGAATCTTTTCAAGCACTTCCTGCCGGACGTTCAGGCCGTGGAAGCGTTCGAGGGCTGACAGGAGAGAGCGGTCGGAATCGTCATCGCGAGGAGCGCAGCGACGCGGCGACCCAGGGGCCGACGAGCGCTCTACGCCCCCTGGATTGCTTCGCTTCGCTCGCAATGACGATCGCGGTTCGACCTTCTGGGAGGGCGACTTGACGGCTGAGGCCCAATGGCTCGCTAATCGCGCCGCAAGCCGTTGAAATCGCTCAAAACGGACTCGGAGATGGGCCTAGAGCGTGCTGCGTTCGAAGGGAATCGTCATTGCGAGGAGCGCAGCGACGAAGCAATCCAGGGGAACGTAGAGCGCCCTACGTTCCCCTGGATTGCTTCGCTTCGCTCGCAATGACGATCGCGGTTCGACGCAAATGCAACTTGCTCTAACGCGTCGCCTTCTCCCCGCCCGCCGCGGTTATAACCCCGACGATAATCACGCCGGTCAGCAGGAGGCGCACGCCGGCGCTGACGCCGAACGTGTTGAGCATGGTCAACAAAAGCACCAGGAACAGCGCGCCGCCCCACACGCCGGGCAGGTTCGCCCTGCCCCCGGACACCGACGTGCCGCCGATGACGACGACGGCGATCGAAGCCAGCAGATATTCGTTGCCGATGTCGATGTTGGCGCCGCGGAAATAGCCGGCGAGCAGCGCCCCGTTCAGGCCGCCCAAGGCGCCGCAAAGGGCGTAAGTCGCGCAGCGGACTGGCTCGACCCTCAGGCCCGCCAGGCGCGCCGCCCGCTGGTTCTGGCCGATTGCGACGACCGACCGTCCCCAGATCGTCCGGTGGAGCGCGACACTGGCGCCGATGGTGAACAGAACCGTCAGGACCGCCAGCAAGGGCACGCCCGCGACCACGATGTTGGTGAAGTCGGCGAAGCCCGGCGGCGGCTTGATCTGGAGCCCGCGCCCGTAAGAGATGTCGATGGATTGAATGATGAAGCTCGCCGACAGCGTCGCGATGATCGGCGGGATGCGCAACGCCCAGATCAGGAGGTAATTGGCGAGGCCGACCGCAATCCCGCAGGCGATCGCGGCGGCGAGGCCGACGAGGACCAGCCGGTCGTCGCCGCCCATCGTCTTCATCGCCACGGCGCTGGCGAGCCCGATGTTGGCGGGCAGAGATAAGTCGACGTTGCCCGGCCCAAGCGTGATCACGAACATCTGGCCGACGCCGACAATGACGGTGAAAACCGCCAAGGATAGCGCCGCCGTCAGCATGCCCCCGGCGCCGTAGCCTCCGGTGAAGGCGATCGCCGCCAGCCACACCAGAGCGGCGCCGACGAACGACCAGATCCACGGCCGCTTGAGAAGCGTCTGGAAGGCGCCCGTCATCGGTCCGAGCCCTTGCGGGTGATGGCGACGCGAGCGGCAAGAACGATGATGAGGATCGCGCCATTGGCGCCGACCTGCCAGTCTGGCGGAATGTGCATGAAGGTCAGGAGCGGCGAGGCGGCCATCGCCATGGTGAGCGCGCCGAGCACGGCGCCGATCGGCGACACGACGCCGCCAACGAACTCGCCGCCCCCGAGGATCACGCCAGCGATGGAGAGCAGCGTATAGCCGTTGCCGATATTGGCGTCGGCAGAAGTGGTGATGCCCAGCAACGCCAGGCCCGACAAGACGCCGAAGACGCCAGCCAGCGCGAACAGCGACATCTTGGCCTTGAGCAGCGACCAGCCGGCGCGCTCGATCGCCAGCGCATTGCCGCCGGACGCGCGAAGGATCGCGCCATAGGACGTGCGCATCAGCCCGAAATAGCCGACGGCTGCGATGATTATGGCGGCGACGATCGGGAACGGGATGAACGGCAGCTTGACGCCCATGATCGACAAGAGCCAGCCAGGCGCCTTTCCGCCTGGCTTCGGCAGAAGGAGGATCGCGAGGCCCTGCCAGACGAAGCTCATGCCGAGCGTAACCACGATCGAAGGCAGATTGCGCAGGTAGATGAGCGCGCCGAGCGCGGCGTAAAGCGCAATGCAGCCGATCAACGTCAGCACGCCGAGCCATGGCGTGTCGTGCAGCCAGGTCGCCGCCACGCAGCAGACGAAGCCGGCGAACGTGCCGATCGACAGATCGAGGTCGTTGCCGGCGATGACGAACATCTGCGCCATGGTGGCGAGCGCGATCGGAATCGCGAGGTTCAGCATCAGCGTGAAGCCGAAATAGCTGATCGCGCGCGGGTTGAGCCACGCGATTGCGGCGATGACCAGAGCCAGCGACAGGGCCGGAAGCGCCGCGCGCAGCCGCCGTCGCCACTCGGCGCCGCTCGCGTTCGCCGACGGGGCGGCGGCAGTCACGCTCATGGTCAGGCGACGCCCGCGAAAGAGGAGTGGATCACCTGCTCTTCATTGAGTTCGTCCCGCGCGAGTTCAGCGACGATCGCGCCGTTGCGGAATACGTAGGCGCGGTCGCAAGCCTTCAGCTCCTCGATTTCGGTCGTGTACCAAAGGAAGGTGCGGCCCCTCTGCGCTTCAGCGCGGATCAGGTCATAGACCTCGAGCTTGGTGTTGAAATCGACGCCGCGCATGGGATCGTCCATCAGCATGATGCGCGCATCCGAGCCAAGCGCGCGCGCGAACAACGCCTTCTGCTGATTTCCGCCCGAGAGCGAAAGAATGTTGTTGTGGATGTCGGGCGTGCGAATCTTGATGCGCTCGCGCCACGCGTCGGCGAGCTCGTTCTCAAGCCGGGACGAGAGCAGCGGGCCCGAGCGGAATTTTTTCAGCGAGCGCACGCCGATGTTGTGGGCGATCGACCATCCCGGAAAGATTCCGTCCGACTGCCGGTCGCCGGCGACGAGCGCGACCGGCGCGCTGACGGTTGCCCCTGCGCGCGAATGGGAAGCGGCCGCGAAGGTCGCGAGCAGGAGATCGGTCTGGCCGTGGCCAGCGAGACCCGCAAGGCCAACAATCTCGCCCTCATGCGCGACCAAAACCTGATCGTCTGCCTGTCGTTTGGGGCGCATGCGCACCATGACCGGGGTCTCGCCACGCGCCGCGCTCGCGACTTCGGCCTGAGCCCCTGGAGATTCAGGCTCAATGCCGCCCATCGCGCCGACCAGCTTGGCCCGGTCGAAATTTTGCGCGACGTCGGCGACGACCACCTTGCCGTCGCGCATGACGACAATACGGTCGCAGGTGGACAACACCTCGCCCAGGATATGGGAAATCAGGACACAGCTGACCCCGGACTCGACCGAGCGACGCACATGCGCCAGGAGCTGCCCAGCCGTATGCGCGTCAAGCGACGACGTTGGCTCGTCGAGAATGACGAGGCGCGCTGGCGCATCGGAAACGGAGAAGGCGCGCGCAATCTCGACCATCTGCTTTCGGCCGATCGTCAGATCCTGAACCAGATCGCCCGGCCTCACGCCGTGGCCGGGAAAAATCTCGTTGAGCTTATCGAGAATGAGCCGCCCTGCCCCGCGCCGCCAGCCAAATCCCGATATTGCCGGATGAACGACGCGGGCGTTCTCGGCCACGGTCAGGTTCGGGCAGAGCGACAGCTCCTGGAAGACGGAGCGCAGGCCCAGCGCTCTTGCTCGCGCCGAAGTCCAATGCGGCTGTTCCTCGCCGCCAACGACCAGCCGGCCGCGATCCGGCGCGACGCCGCCGTTGAGGACGTGCATCAACGTCGACTTGCCGGCTCCATTGTGACCGACGACGCCGACGCATTCGCCGGGACTTAGAGAAAAATCGGCGCCGTCCAGAGCCCGGACGGCGCCGTAGGATTTTTCGACGCCGATGAAATCGACGAGAGCGCCCGCGTGCTTCATGGTCTTGTCTGTTTGCCGCGCGGGCGCTCGTCTGAAGGCGGCCTTACTTCGTATTCGCCTTGATGGCGGCGACGGCGTCGGCCTGCGTGTATTCGTGGCTGGCGACGCCGCCCTTCGGAATGTTCGGCAACTCCTTCTCGAAGTCGTCCTGCGTGAAGGCGAGGTATGGCACGACCATGTCATGCGGGACCTTCTTGCCGTCGAGCACCTGCTGCGCGACCCAGAAGGCGAGCGTCGACACGCCGGGCGCGATCGAGCCTGACCAGCTCATGTAGCCATCCTTGTCTTTCTGCTCTTTCCAGTACTCGAACTCGTCCTGGCGATTGCCCATCATGATGGTTGGGCGCGGCTTGCCGGCCGCGGCGAAGGCCTGCGCTGCGCCATATGCGTCGCCACCCTGGTCAACGACGCCGACAATCGGCGGCAGTGAGGGCAGCACGGTCGCCACCGCCTTCTGCGCGGTCGTCTGGTCCCAGTCGCCGGTCACTGAGCTTACGATCTTGAAATCTGGATGCTCCTTCACGCCCTCGAGGATTCCTTCGTGCACCAAGGCGTCGATCGAAGTCCCCGCAAGACCGCGGATTTCGAGCAGGTTCCCGCCTTTCGGCTGGAACTTCGCCATATGCTCGACTTCCTGTTTGCCATAGTCCTTGTAGTCGACGACGACGCGATAGGCGCACGGCTCGGTGACAATGCCGTCGAACGAGACGACCACGATGCCGGCGTCGCAGGCCTGTTTCACCGCGCCGTTCAGCGCGTCGGGTGAAGCCGCGTTGATGACGATCGCATTATAGCCCTGCAGGATGAGATTCTGGATCTGGGCGGCCTGGGTCGGCACTTCCTTATCCGCGGTCGTGAACACGTCGGCAGCGGCGACAATCTTGTCCGCGACCGCCTGCTTGGCGACGGCGTCGTAGCTCTTCAGCATCGCCTGCCGCCAGGAATTGCCGGCGTAATTGTTAGAGAAAGCGATCTTCATCTTGCTCGTGTCGGCCAGCGCCGGCGCGGCCAGGAGCCCGGCCGCTGCGGCCAGTGCAAGCATCGAGACGTTGCGATTCATGGAAAAGTCCTCCCTTGGAGACAGATATCGCGCGCTTCCAGCGCGCTTGACGAGCTGCGCTTGTTCTTGATGGCGCGTCGGGCGGTCAAGACCGCCGCTCCAGCCAACGAGAGCTAACATGCCAGAGAAAAGGCGGTCAACGGGATTACCCGCGCCCTCAACGGTGAGCTGTTTGACAAGAGGAGCTGTCGATTAGGCCGCGCTCGCACGTAAACGACGCCAAAGACTGATAATCAGGCCACCGAGGGCGCCCACGACGCATCCGAGCGGACCTGTGATGAAAAGCCCGAGAAGCGGTCCCTGATTGGCGTCCGGCGTGAAGATCATCGGCCCGAAGAATCCGCCGCTGAATCCGATCGCGCCGACGACCGTGGAGCAGGTCAACATGGTCGGCAAAACGCCTTCGAAGCCTGCGTCCAACGCCGTCCAGGCCACGCCGGCGAGGACCATTGCCGTCAAAAGCGCGGCAAGAGGCGCCAGCCACGGCGGATTTTCCGGGATGATCTGGACGAACACCAGCCAATAGGAAAAGAAAAAGGCGGCTACGAAAACCAGGATGGAGACAAACCACCTGCCTGTGCCGGACACGCGAGCCCCTCTCAAGACGACAGTTTGGGATCCGGCGCGC
The DNA here is from genome assembly GCA_036510135.1 of Roseiarcus sp. Lineage (GTDB taxonomy): Bacteria > Pseudomonadota > Alphaproteobacteria > Rhizobiales > Beijerinckiaceae > Roseiarcus. The sequence goes on from DATCEJ010000325.1 coordinate 10,151, forward strand.
TCATGCCTGAAGCTCGCTACCCAAGGGCGGCCGGCGCGGAGCGACAACATCCCGTGAATCCCGGTCAATCCGACGCGCATTCTCTATACGCAAGGACGTTAAGGATTATCCAGCGAGATCCGTATTGTTGGCGCGAGTCTCGCCGCCGAGCGCCTTAAAGTCCTTCTGAATTTTGACTTCGACATTTCGCCGCGTGGCCTTCCGGCGAAGTTCGCCGCGGCATTGCGCGCTCAACTTGACGGGCGCGGCGCAGCATCGGAAAAGACAGATTCATTGGGCCGCGGGAGCGAGGATGCAGCGCGTCACGCTGATCGACAACTATGACAGCTTCACGTTCAACCTCGTCCACTACCTTGGCGAGTTGGGCGCGGATGTGTCTGTATGGCGCAACGACGAAATCACGGTCGCGGATGCGCTCGCCGACAAGCCGGACGCGATCGTCCTCTCCCCTGGGCCTTGCACGCCCAACGAAGCCGGCGTTTGTCTCGATCTCGTTCGCGCGGCCAGCGAAACGACGCCGATGCTCGGGGTCTGCCTCGGCCATCAGGCGATCGGACAGGCGTTTGGCGGCGATGTCGTGCGCGCGCCAACGCCGATGCATGGCAAGGTGTCCCGCATTTCGCACAATGCGCGCGGGCTCTTCCGCGGTCTGAACGGGCCCTTTTCCGCCACGCGCTATCACTCGCTGGTCATCGAGCGATCAAGCGCGCCCGACGAGCTCGAGGTCAGCGCGGAGACCGACGACGGAATCATCATGGGCGTTCAGCACGTTGATCGTCCAACGTTTGGGGTGCAGTTTCATCCGGAGAGCATCGCCAGCGAGCACGGCCGGCAGATCCTGCGCAATTTCCTGGACCTCGCCGACGCCTTTCACCAG
>DATCEJ010000326.1:0-8059 GCA_036510135.1 Roseiarcus sp.
AGCTCGGCGTTCTTGCCCATTTTGGCGCGTAATTCTTGCGGCGCGAACGGACGTCCCGGCGCGTTGTGGTCGTTCGCGCCCATGATGAAGAGGGTCGGCCGATCAATAAGCGGGATCTCGTGCGCCACCGGCTGGGAGTAAATCATCTGATAGGAGGCGATGAACGACTTGAGCCAGCGCGGATATTCGCCGCTCTCCCTGATCTGTTCGCGCAGCTGCACAAACGGCTCGATCGCGCTCGACGGCAAGCTCAGGGCATAATTGGTCATGAGTTGTTTACGGTAGCCGTCCGCGCTCAGCGCGCGTTCATGGTTGGCGAGCGTTTCGTCCGTGACCGGGGGCGCGTAAAAGCGATAATCCTCAAGGCCAATCGGCGAGTAGAGGACAAGGTGGTCGATGCGCGATCCGTATGCGCGCGCCAGCCTGACCGCGAGCATCCCGCCCATCGAATGGCCGACCAGGTCAAAGCGATCGACGTGGAGACTATCGAGAAGCGCGATTGTGGCGCGCGCCATGTCGTCGAAGCTGTAAGCGAAAGTTGGCTTGGAAGACTTGCCGAAGCCGATCTGATCCGGGGCCACGACCCGATAACCCGCCTCGGTCAGCGCCTTGATGGTCGGCTCCCAATAGCTCGAAGGGAAATTGCGCCCGTGCAGAAGGACCACCGCCCGCCCGTTCCCCGGCCCAACCGGCGGCGCATCCATGTAGGCAAGGCGCAAATCCTCGCCCTGAAGCGTTATCGGCATGAAATGGACGGGATAGGGATAGGGGAATCCCTCGAGTGCGATGCCCATCGCCTCGGCGCGAGCTGGACGCGGGGCGAAAGCGACGAACAGGGCCATGACGATGAGCAAACCATGGGCGAGTACGCGGCGTAGCAACATGGCGAACCCTCGACGGCGCGGTGCTTTCATTATCCCGGAGATCGCTACTCCCCGAACCACGCCAACATCAAGGCGCTCGGCTTCTGGCGCGCCACTGAGGGCAATGAACGCGCGTCCACGCTCTTGCCTGACCAGCCGATCTGGGCGACGATTGCGCGCATCGTCCGCCAGTCGGGGGCCTGAGCGGCAAGGAGTATTGAGATGAGCCCGCGGACGCCCGAATCGACGGTGCCGACCGCGCCCGAGTCACAAGATGCCGACGCGCGCCGCTTCACCCGTCGGAGCCTGTTCGGCGCCAGCGCAGGCGCCGCGGCCGCGGCGATCGTTTCCCGCACCGCGCTGGCGCAGGAAGGCGACAACCTGCCGCCATCCATCCCGGAATGGCAGCTCGAACCCGGCGAGGAGACGCTGAGCCACCCTTACGGGCGGCCGTCCAAGTTCGAAGCCAATGTCGTGCGCAATTATCGTCACGGCTTGCCCGAGCCGCTGACGCGGCTGTCGTCATTCAGCCTCACGCCGCTTCAGAACCTTCACGGCATCGTCACGCCGAACGGCCTTCATTATGAGCGTCACCATGCCGGGGTTCCGACGATCGACCCGTCCGAGCACCGGCTTATGGTGCACGGGTTGGTCGAGCGGCCGCTCATCTTCTCCATGGAAGACCTGACGCGATTTCCGTCCGTGTCGCGCATTCACTTCCTCGAATGTTCAGGCAACACCCAAAACTGGGGCGCCCCAAAGGCCGAACTGACGGCGCAGGACACTCACGGCCTGCTCAGTTGCTGCGAATGGACCGGAGTCCTTCTCTCGACCGTGCTCGCGGAAGCGGGTGTCAAGCCTGAGGCGAAATGGATGCTCGCCGAGGGCGCTGACGCAGCGGCGATGACGCGCAGCATCCCGATCGAAAAGGCGCTCGACGACGCGTTGCTCGCCTATGCGCAAAACGGCGAGCGACTGCGGCCCGAGCAGGGTTATCCGCTCCGTTTGCTTCTGCCGGGATACGAAGGCAACACGAACGTCAAGTGGCTCCGGCGCCTGAAGCTCGGCCCCGAGCCTTTCCAGACGCGCGAGGAAACCTCGAAATACACCATGCTCATGCCGGATGGCGTGGCGCGCCAGTTCAATTTCGTCATGGAGGCAAAATCGGTCATCACGTTTCCGTCCGGCGGGCAACGCCTCGAGGCGCCTGGATTCTATGAGATCTCCGGCCTTGCCTGGACGGGAGCCGGAAAGGTCGCCCGCGTTGAAGTGACGACGGATGGCGGCGCCTCATGGCGCGATGCGGCGTTGCAGGAGCCGATCATGTCGAAGTGCCTGACCCGGTTTCGCGCCCCCTGGGATTGGGGCGGCGGCCCGGCGAGGGTTGCGAGCCGGGCCACTGACGAGACGGGCTACGTGCAGCCAACTCGCGAGACGCTGCTCAAGGTGCGCGACGCACGCTCCTACTACCACTACAACGGAATTCAGAACTGGGGCGTCGCAGCCGGCGGCGCGGTGACCAATGCTGGCTAAATTCACCTGCGCGGCCCTTGCTGCTGTGATTGTAGCGTCCGGCGCCGTCTACGCCGCCGAGCGCTACGACTTTGGCCGAGCAGCCACACCCGCGGAGATCGCCGGCTGGGACATCGACGTTTCTCCTGGCGGCGCCGGGCTCTCGCCGGGACATGGCGACGTCCGGCAGGGCGAAGCCATCTTCGCCGCGAAATGCGCGAGCTGCCATGGCGCCCGCGGCGAGGGCAAGCCGATGCCGCGGCTGGTCGGCGGCATCGGGACCCTTCGCGACAAGAAGCCGGAAAAGACAGTCGGCAGCTACTGGCCCTATGCGACGACGCTATTCGACTATGTGCGCCGCTCCATGCCGCTCAACGCGCCCCAATCGCTCACGTCCGACGAGGTCTATGCCGTTTCGGCCTATGTGCTGTTCCTCAACGGGATCGTCGCGCAAGACACGACTCTCGACGCGGACAGTCTCGTCAACATCAAGATGCCCAATCGCGACGGCTTCGTCAGCGCCCATCCGACGCTCGGCGCGAAACCATAACCGCCGCCCCCGCGCCTGCCGGAATGAAGCGAATACGACGCCTTGGCGCCCTGTCGCAGCCCGGTGTAGTCTCGATCGAAAGAAGCGCTTCGCGGCGCATCAAGGGAGGATGACATGGCCGACATCACCAGGCGGCGAATCTTGCAGTCCGGCGGCGCGGCGGGATTGCTTCTGATGCCGGGCGTTGCGCGCGCCGAGCCTGCCTGGAACGGGCCCGCGCCGGAAGGTGGCGCTTCAATCCGGGTTTTGCGCTGGAAACAATTCATCCAGGCGGAGTTCGACAGCTTCGTCGCCAACACCAAGAAATTCACCGAGAAGACCGGCGTCAAGGTGCGCGTCGACGCTGAAAGCTGGGACGACATTCGCCCGAAATCGGCGGTCGCGGCCAATGTCGGCGCCGGACCCGACATCATCATGGGCACGCTCGACGACCCGTTCAAGTTCAAGGACAAGCTGCTCGATCTCACCGATCTCGCCGAATATATCGGGGCCAGGTCTGGCGGCTGGTATCCGATTGCCCGAAAATACGGGATGAGCGGAAATCGCTGGATCGCGCTACCGCAGGGCGCGACCGGCGGCTGCCTCAACTATCGCATCAGCACGATGCATGCAGCCGGCTTCGATGAGTTCCCCAAGGACACGGCCGGTTATCTCAAATTATGCCAGAGCCTCAAAAAGGCCGGCAAGCCTCCTGGCTTCTCACTCGGCCACGCGACCGGCGACGCCAACGGTTGGGCTCAGTGGTGTCTATGGGCGTTCGGCGGCAAGACCGTCGACGACAAGAACAATGTCGCGATCGATTCGCCCGAGACGATCGCCGCTCTCGAATACGCCACGCAGCTCTATGCGACCTATATCGACGGCGTGTTGTCCTGGCTCGATCCGAGCAACAACAAGGCGTTCCTCGCCGATCAGATCAGCCTGACGTTGAACGGCATATCGATCTACACGGTCGCCAAGAACTCGCCCGATCCGGCGCTGAAGGCGATCGCCGTGGACATGGATCACGCCAATATGCCGATTGGCCCAGTGGGCAAGCCGACCGAGCAGCAGAACATCCTCAACACCTACGCGTACAAGTACAGCAAGTATCCAAACGCGGTCCGCGAATATCTGCGCTTCATGTGGGACAAGCCGCAGGTCGATGTTTGGGAGACCCAGTCGAACGGGTACATCGCCCCGCCATTGCCGGCTTGGAACGACAATCCGGTCTGGACTGCCGATCCGAAGGTGACCCCGTTCCGCGACGTCCTGAAGTTGGCGCTTGACGACGGCTATTCGGGCGAGCTCGGAAATGCTTCGGCCGCAGTCATGGGCGATTTCGTGGTGGTCGACATGTTCGCCGAGGCGTGCACCGGGAACAAGTCGGCCAAAGACGCGGCGCACGATGCGGCCGAGCGGGTGAAGCGGTACTACAACGCCTAAGCTCAGACGGCGTGGCGACAACGCACGACGAGGGAGAGGCCAGCATTCGCCGAATTGACGTGCCCACGCGCGACGGCCGAGTGGGCAGCTGATGGCTTCGTTGACGCCGGCTGAACGAACGGCGCGCCCGATCGCTGCCCGGCAGCGGCGCGTCTTTCGTCTGCTCGACGATCGCAATGTTCTCGGCTTTCTCATGATCGCGCCTGCGGCGGCGTTCTTGCTCGTATTTCTCGCCTACCCGCTGGGCTTGGGCTTCTGGCTCGGCATGACCGACGCCACGATTGGGCGGGCAGGCCGCTTCGTTGGCTTCGCCAACTTCATTTCCCTCGCCCACGACCAGATCTTCTGGCTCTCGGTGTTCAACACGACATTCTATACGGTCGTGGCCAGCGCGCTGAAGTTTGGCCTGGGCCTCTATCTCGCGCTCTTGCTCAATCGCCGAATGCCGATGAAATCGCTGATCCGCGCTGTCGTGCTGTTGCCGTTTGTCACCCCGACCGTGCTGTCGGCGATCGCCTTCTGGTGGATCTACGATCCGCAATTCTCGATCATCTCCTGGTCGCTCATCAAGCTCGGCCTCATCAGCCAGTACATTGATTTTCTTGGTTCGCCGTGGAACGCGCGCTGGTCGGTGGTCTTCGCCAATGTCTGGCGCGGCATCCCGTTCGTGGCGATAACGCTGCTTGCGGGTCTGCAGACGATCTCGCCGTCGCTCTACGAGGCGGCGACGCTCGACGGCGCGGGCCCATGGCAGCGCTTTCGCTTCGTCACCCTGCCGATGCTGTCGCCGATCATCGCCGTCGTCATGACCTTCTCGGTGCTGCTCACGTTCACCGACTTCCAGCTCATCTACGCGATCACGCGCGGGGGTCCCATGAACGCCACCCAGCTCATGGCGACGCTCTCGTTCCAGCGCGCCATCACGGGGGGAAATCTCGGCGAGGGCGCCGCAATCGCCGACGCCATGGTGCCATTTCTGCTGGCCGCCATCCTGTTCAGTTATTTCGGGCTGCAGCGCCGACGCTGGCAGCAGGGCTCGCGAGACTAACGATGGCTGTCACCGGCGATGCGACCGAAGGCATGGACTATCTCGAGCGACTGCCGCGCCGAGTGTTCACTCTCTATCTTCCCCTTGGGGTCTTCCTGTTCGTCTTGCTCTTTCCGTTCTACTGGATGACGACGACGACCTTTAAGCCCGACGACGAGCTTTACGATTACGCGCGCTTCAACCCTTTCTGGGTCGCCCACCCGACGCTCGAACATATCGAGAAGCTGTTTTTCGAAACGAGCTATCCCTCCTGGCTTATCAACACGATGGTCGTCTCGGTCGCGGCGACGGCAATTTCCCTGTTTTGCAGCGTCTGCGCGGCCTATGCGATCGAACGCCTGCGGTTTTCCGGCGCGCGCTATGTCGGGCTCGCCATCTTCCTCGCTTATCTCGTGCCGCCCAGCATCCTGTTCATTCCGCTCGCCGCAATCATCTTCAAGATCGGGCTGTTCGACAGCGACTGGGCGCTGATCCTGACCTATCCAACCTTCCTGGTGCCGTTCTGCACCTGGTTGCTGATGGGCTATTTCCGCACCATCCCCTACGAGCTCGAGGAATGCGCCCTGATCGATGGCGCAACGCGGCTGCAGATCCTGTGGAAGATCACTCTGCCGCTGGCCATTCCCGGCCTGATCTCAGCCGGCATTTTCGCCTTCACCCTGTCGTGGAACGAGTTCATTTACGCGCTGACCTTCATTTCGTCGTCGGAGAACAAGACGGTTCCGGTCGGCGCCATCACCGAGCTGGTCGAAGGCGACGTCTACCACTGGGGTTCGCTGATGGCGGCGGCGCTGTTCGGCTCGCTGCCGGTGGTGATCATGTACTCGTTTTTCGTCGAGTATTACGTGTCGAGCCTGACCGGAGCGGTCAAGGAATAGCTCAAGCAGGATGGGATGGGCGCCTGCGGCAGGCTTTCCACCCATCCCGCTGATCGACCGCGCGAGGCGACCGACCCTACATCGCCATCGCGTCCTTGGTGCACTTCTTGACGAAGGAGGTCATTGCCGCGCCGTGCAGCTTCTTGTCAGTGGCCTGGGATTCGCAGGTCGTTCTTTCGCATTTCGTCATGAAGCTGGTCTTGGCGGCGCCCGCTAGCTTTTTGTCCATCGCCTGTGTCATGCAGGCGTCATCGGCGTAGGCGAGCGCCGGCGCTCCGGCGACGCAGAACGCGAGCGCGACCAGCGCGAACGTCTTGGTCATGGCGTGATCTCCCGAATCAGGCCGCCCATTTGCGGCCATAAAATCAAGCATAACGGCGCGCGCGGGCGCTGGCGAGAGGCCGGCAGGGCCCCCTTTCAGAGGCGGACCAGATATCAATCTTCAGCGAAATGTTGCAAAAGCTCCGACCTCAAAACCCCGTTCAGACCGGAATGGAGCGATGCGGCGCCTGACGTACCGGCTTTTGATCCTGCTCGCCCTGGCGCTGCTCGCGCTCGGGGCGGCGGCGCAATTTGCGCTCGTCCACACTCCCGTTCCCCCGCTCGTCTTCATCGTTGTCGGCGCGATACTGGGGTTGCTGCTCGTGATCGCAAAGCTTCCGCTCGTCGCTCGCCGACCGGTTGTGTTTGTGCTTACGCTGGCTCTGCTGGCGGCGCTGACCGCCGGCCTCGCCTATTTCCAGTTCAAAATTAAGCCCGTGATGGTCAAAGGCTTCATCAGCGCCGCCTTCGCGCCGAAGCCGACGGCGGTGGCGGCCGAGGCGGTGAAAGCCGAGAAATGGCCCCCCGAGTTGACGGCGATCGGCACGCTGCGCGCGTTTCAAGGCGTCATCATCGCGCCGCAGGCCGCGGGCGTCGTGACCGCGAAACATTTTGAGTCGGGCGAAGATGTCGAAGCGGGCGCGCTGCTCATCAACATCGACGATTCTGTCGAGCAGGCCGACCTTGCAAACGGCCTTGCGCAATTGAAGAATGCGGATGCGACGTTGGCGCGCCAAAAAACGCTTGTCGCTCAGGGCAATACCCCCCAATCGACCGTCGACATGGCGCTTGCGACCCGCGACTCGGCTGCGGCGACCGTTGAGCGGACGCGCGCCGTTATCGCGCAGAAGGCGATCAGGGCGCCCTTCGCCGGCAGGCTCGGCCTGCGCAATGTCGATCTCGGGCAATATGTCCCGGTGGGGACGAGCCTGGTGACGCTCCAGCAGCTCGATCCGATCTACGCCGATTTTCCCGTGCCCGAGGAGGCGTTGCGCTCGCTAGCCGTCGGTCAGCTGGCCAGCATGACCGTCGACGCCATCCCTGGCCATAGTTTCCAGGGTAAGATCGAGGCGATCGACGCGCGCGTCAGCGCTGATTCGCGCAACATCACCGCGCGCGCCGTGTTCGCCAATCCCGCCCGTAAGCTTTTGCCCGGCATGTTTGCCAATCTGACGGTCACGACGGGTGAACCCGCTTCCGTGCTGACGGTGCCTCGCACCGCGATCGTTTATAGTCTCTATGGCGATAATGTCTTTGTCGTCAGGGCGGCCCCGCATGCGCGCGAGCAAGGCGGCGTGAGCGACAATGGCGGCCCGAGTGGCCTCATCGTTGAGCGGCGCTTCGTGCACGTCGGTCCGGCGCGCGGCGAAAGGATTGCGATCACGGAGGGCCTGAGGGCAGGCGAACGCGTGGTCACCGCCGGCCAGATCAAGCTGCAGGCCTATATGTCGGTCACGCTCGA
>DATCEJ010000327.1:0-3082 GCA_036510135.1 Roseiarcus sp.
TGCCGCTTCTTCTGCCCGCAGCGTTTCTCGCGCTGATCTTGCGCATGATGGACGCCTTCCGGGTGTTCGACATCATCTTCGTCACCACCAGCGGCGGGCCGGCGGACGCGACCAACACGCTGATGATCTATGGCGTCAAACAGGGGCTCGAATTCTTCAACATCGGCGCCGCCTCGGCCGTCAGCACGGTCATCGTCGTCTGCATCCTCCTCATGGCGGCGGCGTTCATCGCCGTCCTGAAGCCCGGGAGGAACCGCCATGTTTGACCGCGACCGGTTGCTTTTGATCGCGCGCCGCGTGGTGATTTGCGTTGTCCTCGTCGTTGCGCTTGCGCCGGTCGTGTGGCTGTTCTCGATCGCGTACAAGCCGACTAGAGACATCTTCGCCTCCCCGCCGACGTTTTTGTTCACGCCGACGCTCGACAATTTTGACAGCGTATTTCGTTATTTCAAACTCGGCTCGCTGCTTGAGTCGAGCTTCATCATTGCGATCGGATCGACGGCGCTGTCGCTTCTTCTCGGCGCCCCGGCGGGCTATGCCCTGGCGCGATCGGAGAGTCCGCGCGCGATCTGGCTTGCCTATTTCTTTCTCATCATCCGCACCGTGCCGCCGATCGCGACGCTTATCCCGTTCTACTTACTCATGCGCGACATCGGGCTTTTGGGCACCTGGTGGGCGGTGATCATCCTCAACACCGCACTCAACAGCGCTTTCGTCGTCTGGATGATGTTTTCCTTCTTTCGCGCGACGCCGGTTTCGATCGAGGAGGCGGCGCTGACGGACGGCTGCACGGACTTCGGCGCCTTCGTCCGGATCGCCCTGCCGACGGTGGTTCCCGGCCTGATCGCGAGCGCCATTTTCTGCGTCATGTTCTCCTGGAATGATTTCCTCTACGCCATGTTTCTCACCAAGGCCGACACCAAGACAATCTCAGTCGCCCTTCTTTCCGCCTATGGCACGAAAGACATTTCGTGGGGGACGCTTGGCGCGCTCGCGCACTTCTCGACGCTGCCCATTGTCGCCATGATGATCCTGCTCAACCGCTATTTCGTCCAGGGCCTGACCCAGGGCGTGCACTGAGGCGCAGTCCGGCGCGCGCTTTCCTGGCCACGCAACTTGGTCTAGCATGCGAGCATTCTCGGCAGCCGTCAGAGAGACAAGCGCAGCGCGCCGTCCGCGTGTCGGGCCCGCGCGCTTCGACGGGTCGAGGATTGCGTCGCTGTCATCGGGAGGAAACACGAAGCCATGAGCCATATCTCTCTGCGTCCGGATTTCGAGGACCTGATCGAGCTGGATGCACCGGCTATCCAGCTGGCGACGGATTGTGTGTTCACCGAGGGGCCGGTGTGGCATCCGGTCGATCATTTCCTGGTGTTCTCCGACATCCCGGGCGACGTGCGGCGCCGTTGGGACCCGGACGGGGGCGTCGTCGAGGCCAAGCGTCCGTCCAACAAAAGCAACGGCATGACTTACGACGCCGACCTCAACCTGATCGTCTGCGAGCATGCGACGTCCTTGCTCATCCGCGAGAAGCCGAACGGAACGCGTGAGGTTCTGGCGAGCCATTTCGAAGGCAAGGCGCTCAACAGCCCGAACGATGTTTGCGTGCGCGCCGACGGGTCGATCTTTTTCACCGATCCCTATTACGGGCGCCTCCCTGTTGTTGGCGTCGAGCGGCCGCGCGAACTCGGCTTTCAGGCTGTTTATCGTGTGGCGCCGGACGGCGGGCTGCATCTCGTGGTTGATCGGGATCTGTTCGAACAACCGAACGGCCTCTGCCTTTCACCGGACGAGACGCGGCTCTACGTCAACGACAGCGCGAAAAAACTAATCCGTGTGTTCAATGTCGCGCCCGACGGCTCGTTGTCGGGAGAGCGGCTGTTCGCAAACGAAATCCGGTCGTCGTCACAGGGCGGCGGTCCGGACGGGATGAAATGCGACGAGCGCGGGAATGTCTGGGTGACAGGCCCCGGCGGCGTCTGGGTCTACGCTCCGTCGGGCGAGCTGATCGGGAAATTGCATATTCCGGAGGTCGTAGCCAATCTCGCCTGGGGCGGCGCCGAATTGCGCACCCTGTTCGTGACTGCCACCCACTCGGTCTACCGGGTCACGACGAAAGTCGGCCCCCGGATCGAGCCTTACATGCGCGCGCACGCGGTCGTGAAAGACGCGTCGGCGCCTGCCGGGCAGGGGCTCGATCTCGACCCGCGCCGCGCGGTTCTCGTCATTCAGGACATGCAGAACGACGTCGTGACCGAGGGCGGCGCCTTTGCCGCGTCCGGGGCGCCGGGGCATGCGAAAGCGCAGAACGTGGTCGAGAACATTCGCCGGGTCGCCGTGGCGGCTCGAGCCCATGGCGTTCCTGTTATCCACGTCTGGTTCGTTGTCGAGCCGGGCGCGCCTGGCGTCACGCTCAACGCGCCACTGTTCAAGGGCGTCGCCGAGCACAAAGCGATGGTGCGCGGGACCTGGGGCGCGGCGCCTGTCGAAGGGCTTGAGCCTGACCTCGGCGATTTCGTCGTCGAGAAGATGCGCATGAGCGCCTGGGAGGGCACCCGGCTCGAGACGATTCTGAAGGCGCTCCATCGCGACACGATCATCAACACCGGCGCGTGGACGAACATGTCGATCGAGCACACCGCCCGCGCCGGCGCCGATAAGGGCTATGTGATGATCACGCCTGAGGATTGCTGCTCGACGATGAACGCCGATTGGCACAAGGCTTCGATCGAATACGCGATGGGGAACGTCGCCGAGGTCACCAAAGCGGACGCAGTGATCGCGGCCATGCGGGGCAAGTGAGGCGCCGGTCAGAGTCGAGGCGATCAAGCCTCGAACAAAGTCACCACTTCGTTCATCTTCACGATCGATCGATCCGCGCCGACGAAGGGTTCGCCGGACGGGGAATAGCCGACCACATAAAGTCCCGCCGCGCGCGCGGAGCGCGCCCCCGCGCCGCTGTCCTCGACCGCAACGACTGCCTCGGGAGGCAGCGCGAGGCGGCGCGCGGCTTCGCGGTAGGGTTCAGGATCGGGCTTCCCCGCCGAGACGTCTTCGAGGCTGAGCGAGAACGCGATGATCT
>DATCEJ010000328.1:0-8371 GCA_036510135.1 Roseiarcus sp.
GAGCGTCGCCTCATTGGCGAAGGCGGCGGCGAACAGGGCGCGCGTGTAGTCGCTTTGCGGCGCGCTGAAGACCGTCCGAGCTTCGCCGCTCTCCACGACCTTGCCGTGTCGCATCACGATAATGTCGCTCGCCAGCGCCCGCACGACCCGCAGGTCGTGAGAAATGAACAGATAGGCGAGGTTTCGACGGCGCTGCAGTTCGCGCAACAGATCGACGATCTGGGCCTGGATCGACATATCCAATGCCGACGTCGGCTCGTCGAGCACCACGAAGCGCGGGTCGAGCGCCATCGCGCGCGCAATCGCGATGCGTTGGCGCTGGCCGCCAGAGAATTCGTGCGGGTAGCGATCGAGCGTCGAGGGATCGAGCCCAGTGTCGGCGAGCGCGCGTTCGGCGACACGGCGCCGCTCAGCGGCGTTCATCTTCGTGCCCTGGGCGATCAGTCCCTCTTCGACGATTTCGGCCACGGACATGCGCGGCGAGAGCGAACCGTACGGATCCTGGAAAACGATCTGCATCTCGCGCCGAAGCGGACGCATAGCCTTTGACGTGAGTCCATCGATTGCGCGCCCGCAATAGGCGATCGGTCCTTGCGACCGGATGAGCCTCAGGATCGCGAGCCCAAGCGTGGTCTTGCCCGAGCCGGATTCGCCGACGACCCCGACGGTCTGCCCCTCGCGCACGGCAAGCGACACCCCGTCGACCGCTTTCACGTGGGCGACAGTGCGGCGGAAAAATCCTTTCCGAATTGGGAACCAGACGCGCAAATTGTCGGCGCTCGCAACCACTGGCGCCGCGTGATCGGCGGGTGGAGGATCGCCCTTGGGCTCCGCCGCGAGGAGCGCGCGCGTATAGGGATGGCGAGGATCGTCGAACACGCTTGGCGTTTCCCCTGCCTCGACGATCTTTCCCTGACGCATGACGATCACATCGTCGGCGATCCGCCGGACAACATTGAGATCATGGGTGATGAACAGCATCGCCATGCCGAGCTTGGTCTGCAGGTCTTTCAGAAGCTTAAGGATCTGCGCCTGCACGGTCACGTCAAGCGCGGTGGTCGGCTCATCGGCGATCAGAAGATCAGGACGATTGGCGAGGGCCATGGCGATCATGACCCGCTGGCGCTGTCCGCCGGAGAGCTGGTGCGGATAGGCGCCAAGCCTCTGCGCCGGATCGACGATGCCGACTTCGATCAGAAGCTCGACGATCCGTGCCGGCGTGACAGCGGCTCGCCCATGGTGGAGCGCGATGATCTCGCCGATTTGCCGCTCGATCGTATGGAGCGGATTGAGCGAAGTCATGGGCTCCTGAAACACCATGGTGACGCCGCCGCCGCGCATCGCGCGCAATTCGTCGTCGGACATTTTGAGCACGTCACGCCCGCGAAAAAAAATCTCGCCGCTCGGATAGCTGGCCGCGGGCTGCGGCAGAAGGCGCACGATCGCCTGCGCGGTGACGGTCTTGCCAGACCCCGACTCACCGACGAGCGCCAACGCCCGGCCCTTCCTGAGCTTGAAGGAAACGCGATCGACAACGGTGCGACGCTCGCCACTCTGGGCGAAAGCGATCGACAGTTCGCGCACGTCGAGAAGCGGCTCGGCCTCGCTCACAAGAACGTCTTTCTCGGATCGAAAGCGTCGCGAACCGCTTCGCCGATGAAAATGAGGAGCGACAGCATCAGCGCCGTCACCGCGAAAGCAGAAAGTCCGATCCAGGGCGCCGAAAGGTTCGACTTCCCCTGCAACAAGAGTTCGCCAAGCGAGGGCGAGCCCGGCGGCATGCCAAGGCCAAGGAAATCGAGCGAGGTCAGCGTGCTGATGGACGAATTGACGATGAAGGGGAGGAAGGTGAGCGTCGCCACCATGGCGTTCGGCAGCACGTGCTTGACGATGATCTTGGCGCTGGAGAGGCCGAGCGCCCGGGCCGCGTTGACGTATTCGAAGTTGCGCGCGCGCAGGAACTCGGCCCTGACCAGGTGAACGAGACTCACCCACGAGAACAGCAGCAGGATCGTCAGGAGGACGAAGAAGCTTGGCGCGAGGATCGCCGAGAAGATGATGAGGATGTAAAGGTGCGGCAGCGACGACCAGATTTCGATCACCCGCTGCATCGTGAGATCGAGCCAGCCGCCGAAATAACCCTGCACAGCTCCTGCGAAGACGCCGATCACGGAAGAGACGCCAGCCAGCGTCAGCCCAAACAAAATCGATATGCGAAAGCCGTAGATGAGCCGGGCGACGATGTCGTGCCCGTCCTGATCGGAGCCAAGCCAGAGCGGTTCGAGCCTGCTGCAGGGACGCGAGACGGTCGCAGCGTCTTTCACATTTTGCTTCTCGAGCGCGGTGCGGCATTGAACGTCGGTGAGCATCCAGGTCGGCGGCGTCGGCAGCGGTGTCGGCGGGTTCAGGATCGTCGTCGAATTGGCAAAGCGGATCGGCGGCCAGATCATCCACCCATGCGCCTTGATCTCGTCGGCGATAAAGGGGTCGCGAAAGTCCGCGCGCGCCTGGAAGCCTCCGAATTTCTCCTCGGGGTAATCGAAGAGAACCGGAAAGAGGATCTCCCCCTTGTAGGAAGCGACTATGGGACGATCGTTGGCGATGAATTCCGCGAACAGCGACGCGACAAACAGGATCAGGAAGATAACGAGCGACCATGCGCCGCGCCTGTGACGGCGGAAATTGTCGACGCGACGCCGGTTCATCGGCGAAAGCCAGGGGCGGCGCTCGAGGCTCGCGCGCGCTTTCGCCTGCCGCCAAGAATCCGTTTCTTCGTTGAACGGAAAGATGTCGGGCGCCGCGTCTTTCGGTTGCGGCGCCGTGTCGGAAGGAAGAGCCAAGCGGTCCGTATCGACCAAGCTCACACCTCTCGCGTTTCGAAATCAATGCGAGGATCGATCCAGGTGTAGGTGAGATCGGAAATCAGGTTCACCACCAGGCCGATGAGGGCGAAGATATAGAGGTTGGCGAGCACGACTGGATAGTCGCGCTGGATGAGCGAATCGTAGGAGAGATAGCCAAGGCCGTCGAGCGAGAACACTTGTTCGATCAAGAGCGACCCGGTGAAGAAAGCTCCGATGAAAGCGCCCGGAAATCCCGCGATGACGATCAGCATCGCGTTGCGGAACACGTGACCGTAGAGCACGCGACGCTCGGTCAGGCCCTTCATGCGCGCGGTCTGCACGTAGGCTTTCTTGATCTCGTCGAGGAAGGAATTCTTCGTGAGCAGTGTCGAGGTCGCGAACGAGCCCAGGACCAGCGCCGTCACCGGCAGGGTGATATGCCAGAGATAGTCGAGAATTTTGTGCGGCCAGCTGAGATCGGCGAAATTGTCCGATGTCAGGCCGCGCAGCGGAAAGATCTGCCAGAACGATCCGCCGCAGAACAGCACAACTAGCAACACCGCGAACAGAAAGCTCGGTATCGCGTAGCCGAAGATCACGAGCGCGGAGGTTACCGTGTCGAAGCGGGAACCGTCCTTCACCGCCTTGCGAACGCCAAGCGGAATCGAGATCGCGTAGGAGAGGACGGTCATCCACAGCCCAAGCGAGATCGAGACCGGCAGTTTTTCCTTGATCAACTGCAACACCGGCACGTCGCGATAATAGCTTTTGCCAAAATTGAAGGTCGAGTAGTCGCGCACCAGAATCCAGAACCGTTCCAGCACCGGCTTGTCGAAACCGTATTGCTTCTCGAGCTCCTTGATGAATTTCGGATCGAGGCCCTGCGAGCCGCGATAGCGCGATGCAATGTCGCCCCCGGCCTGCGCTCCTCCTGAACCGATCTGGCCGCCGCCTCCGCCGAATTGCGCGGTCGAGCTCTGGTCCGCGCCTTGCAATTGCGAGATCGCGCGCTCGACCGGGCCGCCCGGCACGAATTGCACGATCGCGAACGAAACCGCCATGATGCCAAGGATCGTCGGGATCATCAGCAAAAGCCGGCGGAGGATATAGGCGAGCATACCTCAGCCGGCCTGCGGGCAAAGCGGCAAGCGCATGTCAGAGCCCAATGGTTTTGGCCTTTGCTTCGTCCCACCACCAGGTGCCCGGCGCCCCAGTGCTCAGTCTCGGCTGGCGATCGGGGCGCGAAAACGCGTCCCAATGGGCGACCCAGGACGTGTCACGATACCACATCGGCACCCAATAATGGCCGGCGCGCAGGACGCGGTCGAGCGCACGGCAAGCCGAGTTGAGGTCCTTTCGCGTTTTGGCCGATGCGATCTTCTCGACCAGCATATCCACAACCGGATCGGAGACGCCGGCCATGTTACGCGAAGCGTTCTGCTTCGCGGACTCCGACGTATAGACGTTTCGGAGGTCAACGCCGGGCGTAAGCGACCCGCCCGACGCCGTGGTTATGACATCAAAATCGAAGGCGTCGGTGCGGCTTTTGTATTGCGCGGGATCGACGATGCGATAAGTCGCCTGGATGCCGAGCTTGCCGAGGTTCTGGATGAACGGCAACGTGTGCGGCTGGAGCGCGCTGGAAGAATCAAGGAATTCGATGGTCAACGGCTTGCCGTCCGGCAGCGTCAATGTATCGCCCGCGCGTTTGCAGCCAGCCGTGGCCAGCAGGTCGTAGGCCTGCTTGAGCAGCTTGCGGTCGGACCCTGAGCCATCGCTTTCCGGCGGCACATAGGGTTCGCCATAGACCTGCGGCGACAGCTGGTCGCGATATGCTCCGAGCAGCGTCATTTCCTCGGCGCCAGCGACGCCCTTCGCCTCCATGTCGGTGTTGGGAAAGTAGGAGACAATCCGCTTGTAGGCGGAATACATGATGTTCTTGTTGGTCCACTCGAAGTCGAAGCAGAAGCCGATCGCTTCGCGCACGCGCGGATCCTTGAACTGATCGCGCCGAGTGTTGAGGTACCACCCCTGAATGCGGGACGGCGCGCCGTCGTGCAGAGTCTCCTTCTTCACCCGCCCGTCTTTGGCGGCGGGGAAGTCGTAGGATGTCGCCCAGAAGCGCGAGGTGTACTCCTCGTGATAGTTGATCGCGCCCGCCTTGAACGCCTCGAACGCAACCTGGCGTTCACGATAATATTCGAAGCGCAGGCGATCGAAGTTGTTCTGCCCCAGGTTCACCGGCAGCTTGGCGCCCCAATAATCGGGATTGCGCGCATATTCGATGAACCGGCCCTGCTCGAAGGTCTTGACCTTATAGGCACCTGAACCGAGCGGCGGATCGAGGGTCGCTGCGGTGAAATCGCGCCCCTTCCACCACGCCGCGGAGAACACCGGCATGCCGACAACGATCAGATGCGCGTCGCGGCTGCGGCCCTGGACGAAGCGCACATGCACGATGTCGTCGCCTTCGGCGTTCGCCGATTGCACCTCCTTCAGGAGCTGGGCGTAGAGCGGATGGCCCTTCTCTTTCAGCACGTTGAGCGAAAAGGCGACATCGGCCGCCGTCACCTTCGAGCCGTCCAGGAAGCGCGCCTCGGGGCGCAGCCGGAAGCGGTAGTCGAGCTTGTCGGGCGAAACCCGCACGGATTGGGCGAGGAGGCCATAGACGGAATCCGGTTCGTCGCCGTTGGCGGTCATCAGCGTGTCGAAGGTGGCCGACATGCCAGCCGCGCCGTTGCCCTTCCAGCTGTAAATGTTGAACGTGTCGAAGGTATCGAAGTTCTGGTTGCCGCTTGTCCCGGTGATCTGCAGCGACAACAGGCCGCCGGTCGGCGCACTCGGGTTCACGTAGGAAAAATGCGGGAAGTCGGGCGGCAAAGCGAGATCGCCGAATGACGACAGGCCATGCGTCTCGATGGAATCGTCAGCGAATGCAGCGAACGGGCGGCAGACGAGCATCGCCACCGCGCCGCCCTTCAACGCCGCCCTGCGGGTCAAGCTCATGGTCATCGAATCGGCCGCCTCATGGCTCGCTCTCGCGCGGTGTACCGCGCCTGAGCGGTCTTCGCCAGCGAGCGCGGCGAAAACGAGGCGCGGGCCTGAAAGCGGGGTTAAACTTCGTCCATGAGCCTGCTGCCACGGGCTTAAGCTTGGCGCCGCCCTCGCGGCCGTCTTACATCCGGGCATGGAGATTCGGGACGCAAGATTGCTTCGGCCGGCGGATCCGCTCGCGCCCGCAAGCGCTCCGGGGCGCTTGACGATCGACCTTGCGGCGCTGGCCGACAATTGGCGCGATCTTGCGCGTCGCGCGGCGCCGGGGCGCTGCGCCGCCGTCGTCAAGGCGAATGCTTACGGGATCGGCGTCTCCGAGGCCGCGCCTGCGCTGTGGGCCGCGGGCGCGCGCGTCTTCTTCGTCGCCCACTTCGGCGAAGGGATCGCGGCGCGACGAGCGCTGCCGGCGGAGGCCGCGCTCTATGTGCTCAATGGCCTCGAGAGCGGGGCCGATCCGGCCGACTATGTCGAGCATCGCCTCGCGCCCGCGATCGGCGGCGAGGAGGAGCTCGCCCGCTGGTCCGCCTTCGCCGCGCAGCGCGGCACGCCCTCGCCTTGCGCGATCCATCTCGACACCGGCATGAACCGGCTCGGCTTCGAGTCCCTCGCTCGCCTACGGGCGGCGATGGCGACGCATGGCGCGTCAAGCGGCGCCGACCTGCTGATGAGCCATTTCGTCTCGTCCGAGATCCCGGGCGACCCCCTGAATCAGGCGCAGATCGAGCGTTTCGGGGCGGCTCGCGCGGCTTTTCCACACCTCCCCGCTTCGCTCACCAATTCGTCGGGCATGTTCCTCGATCCCGCCCCGATCTACGACCTGGGCCGTCCGGGCTACGCCCTCTATGGCGGCAATCCGACGCCGGGGCGTCCGAACCCGATGCGCCCGGTCGTGACCCTGACGGCGGCCATCCAGCAGATCCGCTCAATCGAAGCCGGCATGACCTGCGGCTACAACGCCCAGTGGACCGCCAAGCGCCCGACCCGGCTCGCGACCCTGCTCATCGGCTATGCCGACGGCCTGCCGCGCGGCGCCGGCGCGACCGATGCCAAGCCGGGGGCCGAGGTCGCGGTCGCCGGGGGCCGGGCGCCGCTGGTCGGGCGGGTGTCGATGGACCTGACCATCGTCGACCTCACCGACCTGCCCGAGGACGCTGTTCGTCCCGGCGACCCGGTCGAGTTCTTTGGCCCGACCATCGACCTCGACGACTTCGCCGCCCGCAGCGGCACGATCGGCTATGCCCTCTTGACCGGCCTCGGCCCCCGCTATCGGCGGACCACTGTCCGCTAGCCAGGCGTCCTTCGGGGGCAGGCGCGCGGGCGCCATTCGGCTTTTGGGGGCCGAAGGGTTTTGAAGTAAAAGTCAATAGGCGCGCTTAAACGCTAATAAACGCTAGTAAATACGCTAGCGTTTACTAGCGTTTATTTTTTCGGATCGAGACTTCTCAATGAGTTGCAACCAATTCAACTAAAAACTCCCCTCTAGAACCGTGTCTCACATACCACGAACGCGCGCGCCCTTCCTGTCCACCGCCGCGCGGCGCAAGAGGCGAAGGCTCAATTCGAGCCACGAGCCAAG
Organism: Roseiarcus sp.; assembly: GCA_036510135.1. Taxonomy (GTDB): domain Bacteria; phylum Pseudomonadota; class Alphaproteobacteria; order Rhizobiales; family Beijerinckiaceae; genus Roseiarcus. The sequence goes on from DATCEJ010000328.1 coordinate 7,474, forward strand.
TTATAGCACAGACTTCTGTATTTCGTAAACTAATTGTCGTAGAATCTGCTTTTCAGGTTCCGGCGCTAAGTTGCGCCTCCGAGCCTTTCCAAGCCTTTTCGTCATGGCCTGGCCTGACCCCATGGCCTGACCCGGCCATGACACTTTAGAGCCGCTCTAGGTCTCTCGCCCCCTGCCGACCAAAAGCTCACCCTATAAGAGGCAACCGCAAGCCGCATTGGTGCTCGTGCAGAAGCCGGCGAGCCGAATGGTCTTTTCATCGCGCTCTCGATCGAAGAGCCTAAAAGCGCAAAGATAGCAATACGACCCTCCGCGCCGGACGAACGTTTGAGGAAAATCCATGAACGACCGGCTGTTTCCCGCCCGCCCCATCCTCGCGGTCTCGGCGGCGGTGTTTCGCGAAGGCCGCGCGCTCATCATCCGCCGGGCGCGGGCGCCGCTGCTTGGCCATTTCAGCCTGCCTGGCGGCGGGGTCGAGGCAGGGGAGACGCTCGCCGCCGCGCTCGCTCGAGAACTCATGGAAGAGGTCGAAATCGAAGCCGAAATCATCGCCTTTAACCGCCATGTGGAGGCGATTTTCCACGAGGGGACCCGAATACGAACGCATTTTGTCATCGCTTCGTTCGTCGCCCGCTGGATTCGCGGCGAGCCGCGTCTCAGCGACGAGGTCGACGCGGTCGAGTGGATCGATCCCGCCGGCCCCCTGCCCTCCCCGACGACGCCGGAACTGGGCGAGGTTCTGGCGCGCGCGGCGCGGATCGCTAAGGCTGCGTAGGGACTGCGAAATCCTGGTTTTCGCGTTCGACCCGTTCGTTAAGTCGCGCCGGACGCTTGGCCTTTGAGACGGCGAAATCGGGATAGACACGCGAATCGGCCGATGCTGAAGTGGCGGCCAAAA
>DATCEJ010000329.1:0-6952 GCA_036510135.1 Roseiarcus sp.
CGGAGCAGTCCAGCACGCCGCGCAACGATCAGCGGCTCCCTCACGGCCTCCGCGCGGGCCCCTCAGGGCGAGGGATGCCGCTCGGCTCCATCCTTGGACGAGAGCAACGAAAAAGCGACGGATCGGTCTTGATCGCCGAGCTTTGCCACCGTGGCGCAGAAGACGTAGCCGATTCCCCGCACGGAGCGAATCAGTGGGGACCGGTCGGAACCGTCGTCGAGTTTCTTCCGGAGTCGCGCGACCAGCGTGTCGATCGAGCGATCGAAATATGTCCACTGGCGCCCACGCAACACGCCGAGAAGGGCGGCACGCGACAGGGGCTGGCCGGGATGGCGCAGAAACGCCATCAAGAGGTCGAACTCAGACGACGTCAGGTCGACCCGCTGCCCAGCGGGACTCATGAGGTCTCGCGTCGTCTCATCGAGGGTCCAGCCCGCGAGCGTGTAAAGCCGCTCGATCGGTTCGACGGATTGTGCGCGGCGAATCTCGAGCTCGCGGCGCCGGACGGTGCTATCAACTGGAGCCGGCTCCGGCCTAATCTCTTCAAGAATATGGATCTGCATCTCGCCCCGCCTCTGATTACCGCCCTGCGAATCGCCACAGTCAAATCGATTCGGAACAGGACATGTATCGTTGTCAATGAGTTACGATACGTCAGTCAGACCTTTATTTGATTTGACGCCGGAGGCGGTGTTCGAGAGCCGCGCGGTCCCCTAAGTTATCATTTTTGCTTCGTGCTCTTTGTTCAAAGAATGAAGACTGTACTTCCTCTTACATGCCGAGGCGTCAATCAACGCGAGTGTAAGAAGAGTCAGAGCTTTGGCCATCGCAAACTGACCCTTTGTCTTTCACCAACCGGCGGCGGGCAGCGATTTACACGCAAGCGGTTGCATTTCTCCCCGTTATGGCCGTACGTAAACATTGTACACGTGGAATAAGAGTCCTATCCGGGCGGCTTCTGATGCGCGGCATTCCCATCGACATTTTGCGCGCCTTTGTCGCCGTCGTGGAGGCGCGGGGCTTCACCCGCGCGGCGGAGGAGCTGGGACGAACGCAACCGACGATCAGCCTTCAGGTGAAACGGCTCGAGGAACTCGTCGAAGCGCCGTTGTTCAAGAAAGGCGGACGCTTCGAATTGTCGCCTGTGGGGGACGTCTGCTTCGATTATGGAAAGCGCCTGCTGCGGCTGCATGACGACATGCTGGACGAGCTCGGCCGCAACAATCCGAACGACGCGATACGAATTGGCATGCCAGGCGAATTTGCCCCCATTCTGGCGCCGCGGCTCACGGAGCTGCGCGTTAAGCCCGACGTCGCCACGACATTTGAGGTCATTGTCGATAGCTCGCAGGCGCTTTCGGCTGCTTTTCGTCAGAACACGCTTGATGTCGCTTTCATTATCGGGACCGGCGAGAGCGAGCCGAGCAGGATCGAACAATGGCGGGGCCAATTGCGCTGGTTCGGCAGGACGCCGGAAGATGAACCGGACGAGCGGCCGCTGCCCCTCGTTCTCCCGCCTCAAGGATGGGTGTTTCACGAGGCGGCGATCAGCGCGCTGCGGGCTCAGGAAAGGAGATTCGAGGTCGTCTGCACATGTTCAGATTTTGCGGTGCTCGCATCCGCCGCCGCAGCGGGGATTGGCGTCACGCCGATGATCGATGGGCTCGCGCCGGATGGACTTGAGCCGTGCCCCGACAAGCGGCTTCCGGCACTCCCCGAGGTGACGTTGTTGCTGTTGGCGCGTTCGCAAGCGCTCGCGCTTGCAAGCCGCCGCTGGGTCGAAAACGTCGTCGAGGCGCTTCAATCAGAGTGACGCATAGGCCAGGTAATTCTCGCTGTAGTTGCAGTTTGTTACAATTCGTCACGCATTTCCCAACCCAACGATGGCACAATTCGGTCATTCCGGATCAGGGATTGCCGATCATGCGAAGATTGCGGGGCCAGCGAAGGGCGGAAGCGGACGACCGTCTTCGCGCGCGCGGGGCCGAGGAGGAGGCGGAACTGGCCCTCCTTGCGCAGTTCATGAGGCACGATTCCGTTGTTTCGTTGGCTAACGCAATCGCTGGGCGTACGGGCGTCATAAGCGGAGACCTCATCGCCGCCGCCGGGCTCGATCGACGCCGCGCCAACAGCTGATGCGGAGTTGGCAAGAGCAGCACAATCCTTCTTAACCGAAGCGCAGGACTCCGCCGCTAGAGTCAAGGCGTCAGGCTGGCGCGACTCCGGTCTCGTACGCAAAATCTCATGACAAGCACGACAACCGCCTTCCTGGCCGTATCGCAAAACCTGTCTCGCTATCAGGCGATGACTGCGGCCGAGCCCGCGGTGAAGACTGCGTCCGCGTATTACGCGGCCAATATCGGCTCGGTGAAGTCGATCAGCGATCTCGTCGGGAACTATCGGCTGCTGTCCTACGTGCTCAATGCCTATGGCCTCGGCGACCAGATCAACGCCAAGGGACTCATCACCAAGGTGCTTGAAGGTGGAGTGTCCAACCCGAAGAGCCTTGCCAACACCCTGCCAAACTCGCAATGGAAGGCGTTCGCTGCGGCGTTCAACTTCGTCGACAGCGGCGCAACTCCCCCCTCATCAACCAGCGCGATTGCGACCACAACGAGCGATTATGTCGAACAGCAGCTCGAGAGCGATCAGGGCGGCCAGGACGTGGGCGTCCAGCTTGCGCTCTACTTTCAGCGCGTGGCGCCGACCGTCACCAACGAATATGGGATCTTGGCCGATCCAAATCTTCTGCAAGTTGCGGCAACCATCATGGGACTCCCGCCGGCGGCCGCGGCCGATCTGCAGCCGAAGACGCTCTCCGAGCTCATGCCCCTGTCAGACCTGAAGGACCCGGCCAAGCTGACGCAGCTCGCCGAACGGTTCACCGCGATGTACGATTATACCTACGGGCCCAGCTCCGGCGCGACCTCCGGCCTCTCAGTCGATTCGGGCAATTCGAGCTCGGAACAATCGGGCGCAGCCACCGTCCTCGCCAGCGTCATCAGTTCAAACGGCTCGGTGCTGGGCAGCGCGCTCAACGACTTCACTGGCTCAACCCAGCCAATCTTCTCAACTGCCCTGATGTCGAGCATGTCGAGGCTCACTCTGGGCGGGTGAGCCCGTCGCCCGGCCCCATTCGCCTTAGAAAGGTCCACGCAAGCGCCGCCCTCTAAGCGGAGGGCATGCTTTCGCGCAGCCTTAATGCCTAACGCCCTCCAGACAATCCGCGCCGCGGAGAATGTACCACAGCCCGGGCCGGATTCGCTTTACGCCGCCGCCGTCGCTCTGTGGCGTGAACAGCGGCGCGACGAAGCGATCAAGCTCATCGACGAGGCGTTGCGGCTAAGGCCCGATTTCGCCGACGCTCTGTGCATGGGCGGGTACATGCTGAGCGAATACGGCCAGCCTCAATCGGCGATGCGCTTCTATCGCCGCGCACTCGAGCTCGACGCCTCGCTTGTGATCGCGCATGTCAATCTCGGCAAGCTCCTGTTCGGCGCCGGACAATTCACGGAGGCGCTTGCTTCCTTTGCCGCGGCGACGAGGCTCGCGCCCGCTGATCCGGATGCCTGGTGCAGCCGCGCGGGAGCTTCGCGCGAGCTTGGGCGCCTGGAGGAATCGGTCGAAGCTGCCGAGCGCGCGCTTAAACTGCGCCATGATTTTCCTGAAGCCGCAATCAATCTCGGCAATGCGCTCCTGAAGCTCGATCGCAGCGAGGAGGCGCTTGACGCCTATCTTCGGGCAAGCGCGCCGGGATCTTGTCTCGCCAAGGCGCTGCTGGGTCAGGGTCTGGCGTTGCGAAGCCTTGGCCGCTTCTCGGAGGCTATGACGGCGTTTGAAAAAGCTGAAGCGCTCGGCAGCCGCGAGGCTGTGGCAGGCAAAGGCTGCCTTATGCTGACGCTCGGGGACTTCGAACAGGGGCTCGAGGGTTACGAGGCGCGCTGGCTTGCGGGAAGGTCACTCGGTGAGGCGCTGGGAACGCGCTTTCCGAGCTGGAAGGGACCGGGACGGCGAGGCGAGCGGGTGCTGGTGCTCAATGATCACGGCCTTGGCGATACAATCCAGTTCTTTCGCTATCTGCCCTTGATGGCCGCGGCTGGCGTCGAAACGACTTTCGTGTGTCCGCCGCGAGTGCGACGACTCCTTTCGTCGAAGGCCAAGGTGCGATTCGCGGATTCCCCGCCCAGCGCAGAGCCGTTCGACGCGCAGATCGCGATCAGCAGCCTGCCGCGGGCATTCGGGACGCGCCTCGAGACGATCCCTGCTGCGGTTCCCTATCTCTCGGCCGAGCCGGCCTTGCGCGAAAAATGGCTTAAGCGCATCGGCGCCGAAGATTTCAAGGTCGGAATCGTCTGGCAAGGCAACCCCGATCCGGAAGCCGACCGGGGCCGCTCCATGCCGCTCACTGCGATCGCGCCGCTCGCCGCGATCGCGGGCGTGAGGCTGATTTCGCTGCAAAAAGGTTTTGGCGAACAGCAGCTTGCCAATCTGCCGCCCTCGTTCCAGGTCGAGACGCTGGGCGCCGACTTCGACGCCGGCGCCGACGCTTTTGTCGATACGGCGGCGACAATGGCCTGCCTCGATCTGGTCGTGACTTGCGACACCTCTGTCGCACATCTCGCGGGGGCTCTGGCCGTGCCGGTTTGGGTCGCGCTCAAGCGCGACGCGGAATGGCGCTGGCTGACCGAACGGTCGGATTCGCCCTGGTATCCAACCATGCGCCTCTTTCGTCAGCTATATCGCGGCGTCTGGAGCAATGTGTTCGAAGCCATGGCGGGCGAGCTTGCTCAGCTTGTCGAACGGCGCGACGCGCCGCGCATGATGTCGACGCCATGCTCGCTCGGCGAACTGATCGACAAGATCACGATCCTCCGCATCAAGGCCGAACGAATCCGCGAACCTGAAAAACTCGCCAATGTGCATCGCGAGCTGAACTTGCTCGAGCATTCCGCGCGAGAGGATGGCGCCTCCGTGCCGCCGATCGATCTCATGACCGATCAGCTCGCTCTCGTGAACGAGCGCCTGTGGACAATCGAAGACGCGCTGCGCATGTGCGAGCGCGAAGGAGACTTCGGACCCCGCTTTGTCGCGCTCGCGCGATCAGTCTATCGCGAAAACGATACGCGCGCCGCGATCAAACGCGCCATCAACACGCTCACGCGCTCGGCCTTGGTCGAGGAGAAGAGTTATGTGTGAACAGGCTCAGCCCGGAATCGCGTAATAGCGTTCTCGCAGCACATACCTTTGGCTTGCACTCAGCGCGCTCGCTGGCGCGTCCGAGTGCAGTCGAATTCCGATTGTCGCCCCGCGTCGCCAGATGACCTTCGCCTCGCGCACTTCGGATGTTTCGTCGATGTGCACAGCCAATTGGGGCGGTAGCGGAACGTCCTGCGCGAGCGCAAGACGCAGACCGTTGCGAGACCGGTCGCAGATCCGGCCTTCGCAAACGAAGCGATAAGCGCTGTCGAGCAGTTTGGCCGAGCGCAACCGGGTGCGCTCCCGAGCGTGCGTGCGTTGATCAGCGCTTTTGTCTACGGGCGAACGCTCTGCGGGCGAAACGACCCAATAGGCGACTTCGCCGCGTTCAGCGAGTTTGCGGCCGAGCTTAAGCGCCGCCTCGGGTCGGGCCCGCCAATCCGCGCGCTCGACCCCAAGGAACATCCGCCCGTGCGTGTCGCCCTGCCTCCCAACCTCGGGAAAGGCTCGATTTAAGGTCTCATTAGTCATTTATGTATGACATACCCTTATTAACTTCGTCCATACTTTGTTAACCAACACTGGCGTAGTTTTCCAGCCCTCAGAGGCTTTTGTCAAGCACAAGTCAGCTGACAAAAAATGTCGAAGTCAGTAATAATCTGTCACAGTTAATAACAAAGTCTTTGTTGCGTAATACTAAGCAAAATTCAAAATGGTTAAATCAGTTCGTTTTCTCTGTCTGTCTTAGTTCCCGAGTTCGCGTAGCGGAAAGCGTCTTCCTGTTAATTCAGTAGGCTGGAGCACGGGTATGTATATTATTGTCGACGATCGGAACATGGTAGCCGGAGGCTACGCCAATGGTTTTGATCGCGAGGGCGTTTCGTCTGCGGGAATCGAAGCGTCCGAGTTTCGCGAGTGGATCGGCAAGATCAGTGATTCGGACATGAACGCGGTCGAAGCGTTCGTGATCGGCGACTGCGATGAACGCGAGGCGCTGTCGAGGCTGATCCGCGAACGCTCGACCGCTCCGGTGCTGTGTCTCAATGAGCGTCACTCGCTCGATGACACGTTGGGCCTGTTCGCCGCCGGAGCCGACGACGTTCTGCGCAAGCCCGTCCACGTGCGTGAGATCGTCGCCCGGGTCGGGGCGATCAATCGGCGCGTGTTCGGCGAGAAGGGGAATGTGACAATCGGCGAACTGCGCGTCTATTTTGACGGGCGCGAACCCGAGGTGAACGGCGAGCCTTTTCCTCTCCCGCGCCGGGAGCGGCGGATCCTCGAGTTTTTGCTGCGCTGTCGCGGTCGGCGCGTCAGCAAGACGCAGATCTTCAACGCCGTCTACGGGCTCTTTGACGAGGATGTCGACGAGAACGTCATCGAGAGCCACATCAGCAAATTGCGCAAAAAGCTCAAGCACCGGCTGGGTTTCGACCCCATCGATTCCAAGCGGTTCCTCGGCTATTGCGTTGAGAAACAGGCCGCTTAGCTCGCGCTGACCCGTCTTTGCGAGACATCAGCGGGTGTGCGGAAGAGCGCCGTCTTTCAATCGGCTATGATCGCAGCGAATCGACCGCGATGTCGCCGCGGGATCCTCGCTTGCTGCATTCGAGGTTAGCGGGCTGTCGGCGTCGCTCTCGGCCACGACGTCGCGCACCTTTGCCCGTAAATGGCCTTTGCGGGCTACGATGCCGAGGCCGCCCTCAAGCATAAAGGTCGCGTGCTGAGAGCCCTGGGTGAATCATTTAAGTTCAGGGCG
>DATCEJ010000330.1:0-7285 GCA_036510135.1 Roseiarcus sp.
CCCGACTCACCCCGCATATGCGGCGGCCGTCTCCACCGCCGACCTGCCCCAGAACGCCCCGTCGTTCGCGCCGCTGATCGACCGCGTCAAAGCCTCGGTCGTGTCGGTCAAGGTCAAGATCGCCGCTGAAGACGCCGAAGCAGACGGCGCCTCCTCCGGACAGATGGACAATCTTCCCCCGGAAATCCAGAAGTTCTTCAAGCAGTTCGGCGGCGCTCCCAATGGCAGCGGCGCGCCTCAGGCCAAGCATCCGATGATGATGGGCGAAGGCTCCGGCTTCTTTGTTTCGGCTGACGGCTACATCGTCACCAACAACCACGTGGTCGACCACGCCAAGACCGTCACCGTCACCACGCAGGACGGCAAGACACTCGACGCCAAGGTGGTTGGCACCGACCCGAAGACCGACCTCGCGCTCATCAAGGTGAACGAGTCCGGCGATTATCCCTTTGTCGCGTTCTCGAAGGAGCAGCCCCGCATCGGCGACTGGGTGGTGGCGATCGGCAACCCTTACGGCCTCGGCGGCACGGTGACCGCAGGCATCATCTCGGCCGAAGGCCGCGACATTGGCGATGGGCCCTATGATCGCTTCCTGCAGATCGACGCGCCGATCAACCGCGGCAACTCGGGCGGCCCGACCTTCAACATGAAGGGCGAAGTCGTCGGCGTGAACACCGCCATCTATTCGCCGTCGGGCGGCAGCGTCGGGATTGGCTTTGCGATCCCCGCGACCACGGTCGATAGCGTCATCGGCGCGCTCGAACATGGCGGTATGGTTCCGCGCGGCTATCTCGGCGTCAACATCCAGCCGGTCACCGAGGATATGGCCGAGAGCCTGGGCATGAAGACGGCCAAGGGCGCGATCGTCGCCGAGGCGATGCCGGGAACCCCGGCCGCTGAGGCGGGTATCAAGGCCGGCGACGTGATCACCAAGCTCAACGGTCAGGTGGTTAATGACGCGTCTGATCTCACCCGCCGCATCGGGTCGTTAAAGCCCAGCGACAAGGTCGAGTTGACCTATCTGCGCGACGGCTCCGAAAAGACGGCTCAGATCACGCTCGCCGATCAGAAGAACGAGACCGTGGCCAAGGCTGATGGCGCGCAAGCGAATGATCACGCCGCGCTCGGCATCCAGATCGCTCCGGCCAAGGAGGTCGATGGCGCGGGCGACAAGGGTGTCGCCATCGTCGGCGTCGATCCGAACGGAACGGCTGCCGAGCAGGGACTGGCGACAGGTAACGTCATTCTCGACGTCAGCGGCAAGCCGGTGTCGACCCCCGCGGACGTGAAGGCCGGAATCGCGAGCGCGAAGAGCCAGGGCAAGAAGGCGGTCCTGATGCGCATTCAGACCGCTAACGGCGCCCGCTTCGTCGCCGTCCCGTTCCCCAAGGCGTAATCCGAATCCACGCCTGAGGGATGGGCGGCGGCGCGCTGGCTGGGAGGGTGGCGCGCCGCCGTTTAGAACGCGGTGGCCACAGGGCTCGCTCGCCGTCCCCAAAATCAACTTCCGACGCCGGGGCGCATGCTCCGGCGTCGCCGTTTCAGGCCGACATCGCTTGGCCTCCAGCGCCGCGCCAGACAAAATTCGGCACGGAAGCCTGGGACCTGGCAAGCAGCCGAGTGAAGATGACGATGTGAATGAAAAATAGGATCGGGACCAAAAAGCCTGGGATGATGAGCCAGGGCAAGCTGGTCATTGACGAACTGTCGGGCGGTCCAACGAAAACCTGAAGCGGACCGGGCGCCGACAGGGCCCCGAGCGTGACAGCGACGATAAGGTCGGCGACCCCGATCGCGCTCCATAAGAAGACGAGCGGCCGCACGCGGGAGCCAAACCGCGTAACTACCCAGGCGAGCGGCAGCGCCGTCGCGCCGATGAGGACATCACCCCACCCCGCGCTTGGCGCAAACGGCGCGGGAAGGCGGCCCCTGGCGTAGAGAACGAGAAACATGATTCCGAGCAGGCGGATCGCATGAACGGCGATAAGCGTCGGCAGGGGCGTTGCGGTCATAGCATTTCGCACGGAGGGTAGAGCGAAATACGCCGAAACGAGCGCTGCGACGGGCAAAACGACCGTGAGGCCGAGCGCCGGGGCGCCCCCACCCACGGGGCTGAGCGCGCCGGTCGCGCCAATTGCCAAAACCAGCACAAACCATGCGCCGAGCGCGAGCAGAACCGTGAGCCGGCCGCCCACGGATAGCGCCATCGCCCATGACAGAAAGCCCACAGCGATCGAGGCGCTGAGCGTCAGTTCAGCGGCGGACAGGATGTCGAACATGATCGTCTCCATTAAAGTGTAACTACACGTATCTTGGAAATTTTTTAGTCTTGGACTCCTTTGGCGCCCACTGCCGCCAGAGCGGCGTCCTGCGCCTTCTTCCAGAAAGGAAGGGCGCGTCGCGCCGCTTCTTTGCCCGCCGGCGTGATCGTCACCCTGCGAACGCGGCGGTCCTCGCCTTCGTCGATTCGAACAAACCCATCGCGAACGAGACGACTGAGGTTGCGCGTCAGCGTGGTGCGCTCAAGACCTTGGAATTCCGCGAGGCGCGTGGTCGCAATAGCGCCGGTTTGAACCAGCGTCGCCAGCAGGGTGAACTGAGTGCCCCGAACGCCCGACCCTCGCATCGCCTTTTCGAAGACACGGGTCAGATCTCGGCTCTTGCGCCGGGCGGCGGTGCAGACGCATTGGCGGGTGGCGAGGAAGTCGGCGTTCTCAGACTGCATACTGAGTGTATATACACTCTATTCCGGACCGTCAAGGCAAAGCGGGCAGCAGGCGCGGCGATTCGCACGGCGTCATCTGCGCCGGGATTCCGCGCGCCCGCTCTCCTTCAGGGCTTCGCCCGCGGGCCGCCATGCCGAGCGCCGTTCCGGCAAAAAAACCGCGAGGGCGGAGGGATATAACTCCCAAGCTGGGGGGTGTCGGGTTGCGAGGCGCGCACCCTCCACCACGCTGCGCGTGGTCCGCTCCCCCGCCGCTTCGCGGCATGGGAGGAAGGCGCCGCTGCCGGCTCATCCTCCCCCATGAAATGGGGGAGGGGGACCGCGCGAAAGGCGGTCGAGGGGGTGGCGGCGCCAGAGTGCTTGGGAGTTACCGAGGGACAGAAAAAGACACTTAAGCGATTGAGGGCATTGAGTCGCGGCCAGGGCCGCGCGCGCGTACCGCGCCTGCTCCCAGCCGCCCTCGTCGCTCTCGCGCCAATAGCTGATCGTGCGACCTTGGTCCTTGACTTTCCGCCAGTCGCCCCGCGCCCGGGCAAGCGCCATCTCGTCGCGCCCGTCGAACATGAGAACGACGAGATCGAACGCCTCGTCCGCCTCGCCGGTTTCAGCGCCGGAAAGCCGGACCAGCATCGTTGCTGCGTTCGGGTTCTCCAGTGCGCTCGTCAGAAAGATCGGCTGTTCCATCGGATCGCCGTCGTCGGCCATGCGGTCCTTCCTTATTCAAGGCGCGCGGGCAAAATCGAAAAAACTCGGCGACTTTCTCCGACGATGACCTCATCGATGCGGAGCTGCGCTTGCCAGCCATCGATGAGCGCGATCGATCAAGGACGCGCAGGCGCCGCCTCCCGATGGCGATCAAACGCGCGACCATCCAACGCGACTCGACCCGGTGCTGTGATCCCGCTCACAGCCGACAGCATCGGCGATCGGGGGCGCAGTCGTCCGGGATCTTAAGCGGCGTCCGCACGCTGGCGGCGGCGCATCCGGCGCCGGCGGCGCTCAGGCGCCTCGGGGGTCGATTCATCACTGAACGCCGGCAGCGTGTCCATCACCCGTTCGGGCGGGAAAATGACGATCACTTCGGTTCCGATCCTGAGCGTCGAGTTGAGGCGGAACTCCCCGCCGTGCAATTCGACCAGGCCCTTGACGATCGGCAGTCCGAGGCCCGTCCCTTCTTCCGCGTTTTTCTGCGCCAGCGTCCCCCGGCCGAAGGACGACAGCACGATCGGGATCTCCTCGGGCGGAATGCCGGGCCCGGTGTCGGCGATGGACAGATATTGTCCGCCCTTCCGGGTCCAGCCGACCTTGATGGTGATCGCGCCGCCTTGAGGCGTGAATTTGATCGCATTGCTGAGCAGGTTCAGCGCCACCTGGCGCACCGCGCGCTCGTCCGCCCAGATGCGCGGCAACGCGGCCTCCATGGCTTCCGTAATGGTGAGATGGCGCCGCTCGATCCTGAGCCACAGGAGACGAAGGCACTCCTCGACCACCGCGTTGAGCGAGACCGGCTCCTCCTTCAGTTCGTATCGCCCCGCCTCCACCCGGGACAGATCGAGAATTTCGTTGATCAGCATCAGGAGATGCTGGCCGCTGGCGTGGATGTCGGTGGAATATTCCTTGTAGGCCGGCACCGCGTGCGGACCGAACAATTCGCCCTTCATCACTTCGGAGAAGCCGAGAACGGCGTTGAGCGGGGTGCGCAGCTCATGGCTCATCGTCGCCAGGAAGCGCGACTTGGCGAGGTTGGCGCTTTCGGCGCGGCGGCGGGCCTCGTCGGAGTTGAGTTTGGCCTGCTCGAGTTCGGCGATAAGCGAGTCCTTTTCCGCCTGAAACGACATGTTCTGCGACGCCGTGGCGTGCAGGCGCCGCGCGACCACCAGGAAATAGCCGATGACGCCGATCGACAGCGCCGCGGTCGGCAGCGCCGCCCCGTTCAGACGGTGTGCGTAAAGAAGGATCACGCCAATGATCATCGGCGCCATGCCGGCGACGAACGCGGCTGGTATCGCCGCCGCCAGAAGCGACATCACAGTCGAGACGAGCAGCATCACGACGATGGCGAATGCCTGCGCGTTCGGGTCGGTCGATTTGAGCAGCATGACGATGAGATAGGCCCAGGCCGACCCGCAGAACGCGGTGGAAAGGACAAACTTGCGCCGCCAGATCCCCGCCGTCTTTTCCTGGTCGCTCGAGTCCAGAAAGGCGATCGGCAGCGCATAGCCGGCCAGAATTGCGCAGGCGATGAAGGCGATCCAGGTCGCGAGCGGGCCGGCGCCGATCCAGGCCAGCGCCGTCGCGCAGACGCCAAGCGCGATGACCCCGAGCATCGGCGTGGCGCTGCGGTTGATCTCGGCGAACAGACGCACCATCGCGCTCGAATGACTGGGGATCGCATCGGGCTCGGAGAGCGACCGCCGGGCCTCTCTGAGCTGGATGGTCATCTTGCGCCGACGCGCGGCGGCTTCGGAATCGGACTTGCCGCCGCTCCCGCTCCCGCCCAGGTCCGCCCCGACATTACGCATAGCCGCCCGACACGTACGCTGTACCTCGCGTCAATCATGCGGCTGAATTGCTTAACGAGCTGCTGACGCAATGGTTTGAAATTGGGAGATTTCTGACGATAATTCGATGAATGGCGTTCAGTCGCTCGCCAGCAACTCTCCCCGGCATTTCGCGCGCAGCCTGACTCATGAAATCCGGGCCTAGGTATTAATACCTATTGTGGCGCAACCATCTGTGGCCTCAGCTTTTGGATCTTTCAGCTTGCGTGGGCGTTACCCGGCCTCGTGAGTCAGCGAAAGCCGCATGAAGCTCTACAACTCCAATCTGGCGCCAAGCCCTCGCCGCGTACGCATTTTCCTTGCGGAAAAGGGCGTCTCGATCCCGCATGTGGAGGTCGATCTCGCCAGGCTCGATCACAAGACGCCGGAATTCTCAGGCCTTAATCCCTTCGAGACAATTCCGGTTCTCGAACTCGACGACGGGACGAGGATCGCCGAGACGATCGCAATTTGTCGCTACATCGAGGCGCTGTGGCCGGAGCCGAACCTGTTTGGCTTAACCGCGCTCGAGCAGGCGACGATCGAGATGTGGCAGCGCCAGCTCGAATGGCGGCTCCTCTTTCCGATCGCGCAGGTCGTCCGTCACAGCCATCCGAAAATGGCGGAGATGGAAAACCCGCAGGTTCCCGACTGGGCGGCGGTCAATCGGCCGAGAGCGCTTCACGCGATGGCGATTGTCGATCAGACCCTGCGCGATCGCCCGTTCATTGCCGGCGACCGGTTCACCGTCGCTGACATCACCGGGCTGGTGGCGCTCGATTTCGCCAAGCCCGCGCGAATCGCGATCCCGCCCGAGCTCGTTCACCTCAACCGCTGGCATGGGACGCTGAAAATGAGGCCCAGCGCGTCGGCGTGAGGCGCGAGCCCGACTTAAGGCCATCGCCTCGCGCGCTCTTTTTACCCGCTTATTGCGTCAGTTGCAGACGCGCACGCCGTGCCGCCACCAGCAATGGCGGTGGGCGTAGGGGTGAGCATATGGGTGCGCATAGGGGTGCGCGTATGCGCCGCCGTTGACTCGGCATCCGCCATTCGGTCCGCGATGCAGGCCGGCGCCGCAGCCTCCCGCTGTGAGCGTGAACGCGGATGGGGCCTTGCCGGCAGACGCGAATGGCATCGCTTGAGACGGCGCAGCGGCCGAGAGGCCGAGGAGAGCAAAGGCAGAGGCAATCAGGATTTTTCGCATGAGGTCGCCTTTCGATTTGCAGCGCAGCGAGCCTTAAAGTTCCGTCGTTGAACGCCCGCTGAATGGATTGAGGCCATGGGCGCCTCATTGGTTAAGGACGAGACGTTTGTTGACGGCGCGGTTCCCGCAGAACGGGGCCCAATCAGCCTAAAAAGCCTCTCGACAGGTCCGGACAAACCTGCGAGTTCGGCGCATGGCCAAGTTTCGTTCTTCTTATGTCTGCCAGAACTGCGGCGCCATTACGCAGCGTTGGCAGGGCAAGTGCGAATCGTGCGGCGAGTGGAATACGATCATCGAGGAAGCGGCCGCGCTCGGCATCGGCGGAGCGGTCGCCCGAAAGGGCGCTGCAGGTCGGCCGTTCGCCCTTGAAGACCTGTCCGGCGCGTCCAAGACCGAGCCGCGGCTCGTCACCGGCATCGGCGAACTCGATCGGGTCGCGGGCGGCGGGTTCGTTCCGGGTTCAGCGACGCTGATCGGCGGCGAGCCGGGCATCGGCAAATCGACCCTTCTGATCCAGGCCTGCGCGGCGGTCGCGCGGTCGGGTGGGCGTGTCGTCTACGTCTCGGGCGAGGAATCGACCGCCCAGGTGCGCCTGCGCGCGGCCCGGCTCGGGCTTGCAGACGCGCCCGTACAACTCGCCGCGCAAACCTTCGTCGAGGACATCGTGGCGACGCTCGGCTCGGGCGATGCGCCGAAATTCGTGGTGATCGATTCCATTCAGACCATGTGGAGCGATGCGATCGAATCGGCGCCCGGAACGGTCAGCCAGGTGCGCGGTTCGGTGCAGGCGCTGATCCGTTTCGCCAAGGCGAGCGA
>DATCEJ010000331.1:0-3045 GCA_036510135.1 Roseiarcus sp.
TGTCGGACGGGCGCCGACTGGCTGGCCGCGCTCCAGAGGCGCCGCCGGCCGACGCAAGCAGGCGCTTGCGGAAAGATCAGAGCGCCGCCGCGCCTAACATCCCGCGCCAATGCGCGACCCGCTCCTTGAGCACGCGCTCGCGTCCATAGGTCAGTTGCTCGAGATCGATCTCTTCGAGGATCCTGAAGGCGAAACTTTCGGCGCCGTGCAGGTTCCAGGCGGACTGAAGCGCCTGGTTCGTCTCGATGCCTTGCCTGAGCGCGAACGCGCGCCGGGTCCAGATCGTGGAAAGATCGGGCGCCGAGCCGACCCATTGCCCGTCGGTCGCCGCGCACCGGATCGCGTATAGGCCGGCGACAGTCTTGCGCTCTTTGTAGGCCGAGACGGCGGCCTTGCGTTCGCTTCGGTCCATATTGCTACCCTCTCCGTTTCTTCGGCGCGTAGGGGTTCTTGCTCCCGGGGCGCATCGACAGGCGGATCGGCACGCCGATGAGGCCGAAGGTCTCGCGCAGGCCGTTGACGAGGTAGCGCTTGTAGCTCTCGGGAATCCTGTCGACCGAATTGCCGAACAGCACGAAATATGGCGGGCGCGCCTTGGGCTGAGTCATGTAGCGGATCTTGACGCGGCGCCCGGAGACGGCGGGCGGCGGCGTGCCGTCGATGACGGGCCCGAGCCAGCGATTGAGCCGCCCCGTGGAGATGCGGATGTTCCAGATCGCGTGCGTCGCCATGATCGCCTCCATCAGTCGGTCGACATGCGCGCCGGTCAACCCGGAAAGGGGGATCACCCGCGTTCCGCGCAGCTGCGGCAGGAGCCGGTCTGCTTCCTCGCGCAGCTCGCGGGCCTTGTCGCTCTTGTTGTCGATGAGGTCCCATTTGTTGAGGCCGATGACGAGCGCCCTGCCCTCCTTCTCGACGAGATCGGCCAGCGTCAGGTCCTGCCTTTCGAAGGGGATCGTGGCGTCGAGCAGAAGCACGACGACTTCGGCGAAGCGCACGGCGCGCAGCGCGTCGGCGACGGCGAGCTTTTCCACCTTCTCGACGATGCGCGACTTCCGGCGCAAGCCCGCGGTGTCGAAAATCTTGATCTTGCGCCCGTTCCACTCGGTGTCGAGACCGATCGCGTCGCGGGTGATGCCAGGCTCGGGGCCAACCAGCAGGCGATCCTGGCCGAGGATATGGTTGATGAGCGTCGATTTACCGGCGTTCGGCCGACCGAGCACGGCGATGCGCAGGGGCTTGGCGAGATCGAGTTCGCTGCCGTCCTCTTCCTCGCCCAGGACCAGCGGCTCGGCCTCGTCCTCCTCGTCGGGGTCGAGGCGCGCGGCGGCCGGCAGGACTTCCACCAGCGCATCGTAGAGGTCATTGACGCCCTCGCCGTGCTCGGCGGAGAACGGGATCGGATCGCCGAGGCCGAGACTGAACGCCTCGTAGACGCCGGCCTTGCCCGCGGTGCTTTCCGCCTTGTTGGCGATGACGATGATCGGCTTGCCGGCGCGGCGCACGGCCTGCGCGAAATGCCGGTCGGCGTTGGTGACGCCGGCGCGCGCATCGAGCACGAACAGGATCGCGTCGCAATCGATGAGAGCCATTTCTGTCTGCGCGCGCATGCGCCCGGCGAGCGTTTCCGCTTCCCCCTCATCGAGGCCGGCGGTGTCGACGATGGTGAAGGAGAGGTCGGCGATCCGGCCTTCGCCCTCGCGGCGATCGCGGGTGACGCCCGGCTCGTCGTCGACAAGCGCGAGCCTGCGCCCAACCAGCCGATTGAACAGCGTCGACTTGCCGACATTCGGCCGGCCGATGATCGCGACTTTGACGCTCATATTGTTTCAGCCCGTTCCCCGCCTAGAGCGGGGCGCGACCGGGTTGCAGCGCCGCCGTCATATGTGGACGGCCTCTTGGCAAGCGGGTTTCGACGCTCTGATCGCTTTGGTCGGCTGCGGTCATATGTCCGGCCTGTTGGCGCGGTGTAGGACCGCTGGCCCTGATGATATTCGACAGCCCTGGTCCCTATCATCGCGGCGAGCTCTGGGCTCGTGACGGCAGTCGGGGTGTCCTGGACTTTCGTGGCGACCGTGTCGTTCATCACGTCGTTGCGCTTGCCTATCTCTTCGAAAATGAAACGTCTATCCTGGAAAGCCCTTTCTTCAGGCCGTCGTATACAGTTCGGTTCGGAAGCTTTCGCCGGTCGTCATCATCGCCCACGCGATTCTGGCCAGCTTATTGGCCAGGGCGACCGCGACGACGCGCTCGGGTTTCCTGGCCCTCATGGCGATGATCCATTCGGCCAAGGCGCCTTTGTATTTGTGGGCCACCCGCAACACCGACGTGCATCCCACGACCAGCATCTTGCGCAGATATCGGTTGCCCTTCTTGGTGATGGCGCCGAGCTTGTCCTTGCCGCCGCTCGAGTGCTGGCTCGGAGTAATGCCCAGAGACGCGCTGAAATCGCTTCCCGACCTGAAGACGCTGGGATCGGGATTGAAAGCAGCGATCGCCGATGCGATCAGCGGGCCGAAGGCGGGGATCTCGTCCAGCAACCGGCTCGTCTGGTTTTTCGCGCTCGCCCGGGCGATCGTGTTCTCCAAATCGTCGATCTTCTCGTCGAGGCCGTGGCTGTGCGAAGCCAGCAGCGCCGTTGCTTGCTTGGCCTCTTCGGCAAGGTTTTCGTCGGCGAGCGCGATGCCCAGCAATTCCTTGACCCGCTGGATGCCCTTGGGCGCGATCAAGCCGAACTCCGACAGATGCCCGCGTGAGCCGCGTTGACAGTCATGGTTCGCTGCTTGACCAACAATTCCCGGGTCTTGTGCAGCATCAGGACGGCTTGCTGATCCGCGCTCTTGATCGGCACAAACCGCATGTCTGGGCGCGACATGGCCTCGCAGATCGCCGCCGCGTCGTTCGCATCGTTCTTGCCGCGTTTGACGTAGGGTTTGACATACTGCGGCGGGACAAGCCGTGGCGTGTGACCGAGCGCGGTCAGTTCGCGCGCCCAATGGTGTGAACCGCTACAGGATTCAATGGCGATCTCGGTGGCCGGAAGCT
>DATCEJ010000332.1:0-7919 GCA_036510135.1 Roseiarcus sp.
CGCCAGCAATGTAGAGATCGGTGGGGAAGTTTCCGGTCTCCGTCAGAAGAGTCCCCCGGCCCGGGCGCGCGCCAAGGGCGGCGACGATGAGCTTGTAGAGATTGACCGAGGTCGAGTCGGCGACGATCACCTCGCCGGCGCCGGCTCCAATCAGACGAGCAATCTTCTCTCCGACGTGGGCCGGCGCGCTTATCCAATCGGCATCGTTCCAGCTGCGGATCAGGCCTTCGCCCCACTGCCGCTCGATCACCTCGGCGATCCGTGCGCGCGCCGCTTTCGGGAGCGGCCCCAGGGAATTGCCGTCGAGATAGATCACCCCTGGCGGCAGAACGAAGCGCTCCCGAAAGGCGCGCAGCGGGTCCTGGGCGTCGAGGGCCCGCGCCGCCTCGAGACTGATTGTCATGACGCCAGCTCCCTCAGCACGGCGCGCACGGGCGAGGCGTCGAGGCCAGCCAGCTTCAGCGGCAGAGCGATCAGTTCGTAGTCGCCCGGCGGCACGTCATCGAGCACGAGGCCCTCAAGCACGCGCATATCCGCGGCCAGGACCGCGCGATGGGCGTCCATGGTCTTGGAGTCCTGTGGGTCCAGGGAGGGTGAATCGAGGCCGACGAGACATACGCCGAGCGCCTTAAGCCGATGAATGGCCCTCGCGTCGATGGCCGTGAAGTCCTCGCGCCAACGATCGCGCGGGAAGGATTGGTAAGTGCGAAACAAGACCCTGGGCGGCGGCGCGATGAGCGCGCGTGTCACAAAATCCGCCGAAATCGCTGGGCCCTCGCCGCGCGCGTCGATGACCCGGCAGCGACCGACATAGGCTTCGAGCGGCACCTCGGCGATGCTCGCCCCATCAGCGCTGTAGTGCAACGGCGCGTCGGCATGGGCGCCCACGTGGACGGAGGTCGTAAAGTGGGACACGGTCACCGGCGAGGCGTCACCCTGCGTCCAGCGCCGGCCGAGGGCGAAGCCCGTATCGTTCGGCCAGACGGGAATACCCGGGCGCAACGATTGGCTGATGTCCCACAGCCGGCCGCTCATGGATGAGCGGCGCTGGTCGTTCGATCCATTTCCTGGATTGTCCATTGAAGGGGCCGGACATCGACGCGCTCGAGACCCAGTCTTGGTCGGCTGAGATCGACGGTGACGTACATCGCCCCGGTCCACATGAGGAGCAAGAGACAGCTCAACACCAGCTGCCGGCGTCCGCGCACACCCATCTCATAGCCGAGCGCGCCGATGGAGAGAATCGATCCCAGCGCCATCAAGTCGAGCATGAGCCTCGGCGCCTCGCCCAGGAAAGCGAACCGCTGCGCCTGGGCGGAATCGAACATCTGATTGAGCGCCGTGATCAGCGTGGCGGTGATCGGCGTCGGCGCCTTTGCGGCGGCCTTGCTGGCCAGACCCCAGATGGCTTCCGCCTCCTCGGCCGTGCGCGCGTTCAAGGCATCCAGCGGTCCGTTGATTGGCGCGAGCGTAAAGTCCAGCCGAGTCTCTGCGTAGGCGCGAATCACACCCGCGATCGCCTCACCCTCGGGGCCGCCGACGAGGCGCGCGCGGAGCCAAGCCGTGCCAATGGCGTTGGCCTCGGTGACCACCAATTCGCGCCGCGCTTCATACCGGCTTTGGGCGAAATTCACCGTCAGCCCTAGAATGAACGCCAGCAGCCCTACCATTCCCGAGGTGAGGGTCGCGGTGACGGCATGATCGTGTTGGTCGCGTCCGCGCCTTGACCCGCTCCAGCGGCCAAAGCGGTAACCGACCTCGGCGGCCAGCAGCAGAATGGCGAACAGAACCAGGGCGAGCGCGACCGTTCCCCACCCCAGAAGCCCAACAAAGATTGCGTTCACGCGACGCGCCCCACGTCATTGACCTGCCGGCGCCGGTTTAGGCGGCTTTGACCTCGCATGGAAAGGTCGCCTGGGTTTGTATATCGCGAACAGCCGCCGATTGAGCCTATAGTCAATCGTGGCCAGCCTTTCCGTTCTCGACTTGGCGCCCATCGTCGAGGGTGGCGACGCGGGTCAGGCGTTGCGCAACAGCCTCGATCTGGCGCGACACGCCGAACGCCTGGGCTATCGCCGCTACTGGATGGCCGAACACCACAACATGCCTGGCATCGCCAGCGCCGCGACTTCGACGGCGCTTGCCTATGTGGGGGCGGGAACCTCGACCATCCGCATTGGGGCCGGCGGCGTCATGCTCCCCAACCACGCTCCACTGGTCATTGCCGAACAGTTTGGGACGCTGGCGGCATTGTTCCCGAGGCGGGTCGACCTTGGCCTCGGTCGCGCGCCCGGAACCGATATGGCCACGGCCCAGGCGCTCCGCCGCACCCTCGCTGGCGGGGTGGACCGGTTCCCTCAGGACGTGATCGAGTTGCTCCGCTTTTTGCAGCCCGCCGCCCCCGACCAAGCCGTGCGCGCGGTCCCCGGATCAGGCTCTGACGTGGACGTCTGGATTCTGGGTTCGAGCACCTTTGGCGCGCAACTCGCCGCGGTCCTCGGCCTGCCCTACGCCTTCGCCTCGCATTTCGCCCCGGCCGAAATGATGCAGGCGGCGCGCCTCTACCGCGAGCAATTCCAGCCATCGGAGCGATTGGCGAAGCCCTATTTGTTGTTCGGTCTCAACGTCGTGGCGGCGGCGACAGACTCGGAGGCAAGGCGCCTTTCGAGTTCCCTCGAGCAAGCGTTTCTGGCGCTGCGCCGCGGCCACCCCGGGCCGTTGCCACCGCCCGTTGACGATATGCAAAGCATGCTCGACGCACAGGCGCGCGCGGTTCTGAAACACACGCTTTCCGAGGCCATTGTCGGATCGCCGACCACGGTGAAGGCTCGGCTGGCGGACTTCGCTCTTCGAACCGGCGCCGATGAAATCATGGTCGCGACCTCGGTGTTCGATCACCACGCCCGCGTCCACTCGTTCGAGATCGTCGCCGAAGCGGCCGCGTCCTGGCTCGCGCCGGTTGGCGCCCCAGCTTCAACCATGGCATAAGCGCCAGGACGTTTGTGGCGGAGGGTGATCGGCCGCGAACGCCGCGCTGGCGCCACCAGGGAAAGACAACCCCAAACCATGAAGCTCCGACAAGTCGCCAGCGCCTGGGCGGCGTCGCTCTTGGCGCTCAGTCCGATGGTTGTCCAAGCGGAAGCCTGTCAGGGCGCGCGCACGACAACCAAACTCGAAATCGTCATCGAAGGCGTGCGGTCGAGCAGGGGCCTGATGACCGCATCGCTCTACCCTGGCGACAAAAGCCAGTTTCTGATCAAGGACGGGGCGCTGAAGGTGTGGAGCGTGCCCGCGCTCGCGCCGGAAACCCACATGTGCATCTGGCTCAGGGGCGTTGGGAGCTACGCCTTCGCGGTCTATCACGACGCCAATTCGAACGGGCGGTGGGACCATAGCCTCCTGCACGCCATCGAAGGGTTTGGATTCTCCAACAATCCGCGCACGCTGTTGTCGGCGCCCAGCTATGAACAGACTAGGTTCGAAGCCAAGGGCGCCCAGACCACCTTGCGCGTTCGGCTGCGCTACCCCTAATTGGGCGGGCGAGACGGGGGCGCCGCGTTAAGCGGCTGGAACAGGGTCATAGATGGCGGGGATCACCTTCGGCGACGGTCTGAAAGTGGCCTCCCGTATATTGGCGTCGACGCGACGGCCATTGCTCGCTCATCTCGTGATCACGCGCTACTGCAACCTCGAATGCGCTTACTGCGACGAATACGACAAGGTCTCCAAGCCGGCGCCAATCGCCGACCTATTGGCGAGAGTCGACGCCTTGGCGCGCCTCGGAACCCAAATCGTCACCCTCACGGGCGGCGAACCCTTGTCGCATCCGCAGCACGACATCGTCGTCCGGCGAATTCGCTCTCACGGCATGGTCGCGACCACGATCACCAATGGCTTCCTGTTGACTGAAAAACGCATCGCCGGCATGAACGCCGCCGGCCTGCAGGAACTGCAGATCTCGATTGATGGCGTGAAACCGGACGCGATCTCCAAGAAGACTTTGAAATCCCTGGCGGGGAAACTGCGCCTCCTCGCCGAGCACGCCGAGTTTCACGTCAATATCAATTCAGTGCTCGGCATCTCCGAAGAACGCACGCACGACGCGCTCGAAGTCGCGCGGAACGCCAAGTCGCTGGGCTTCTCGCACACCGTCGGCGTCCTGCATGACGCGGACGGGACGCTCGCGCCGCTCTCGGGCGCCCAACGGTCCGTCTACGACGCATTGATGCACGGCGGTTCCGTCACCCATTTCATCAACTACCTGATGTTTCAAAAGAATCTCATGGCCGGCAAGCCGAATGCCTGGCATTGCCGAGCGGGCGCCCGGTATCTTTACATTTGTGAGGATGGCCTGGTGCACTATTGCTCGCAGCAGCGTGGCGCGCCGGGAATTCCGCTGGCCGACTACGCCCAAGCCGACATTGTCCGCGAGTTCAACACGGCCAAGGCCTGCGCGCCCTTTTGCACCGTAAGTTGCGTTCACCAGGCGAGTTTCCTCGACGCCTGGCGCGGACCGCAGAGGCTCGCGGCGGCTTAGGTCCAGTCAACGGCGGTTCGCCGCGCGCGCCGCATCGCCCTGGCTCCCAACTCACCCATCCGCAGCACAGCGTTGGCGAAGAGGCCGGCCATCGGCGGGATCGGGCGCGCCTCGCCGGCGACAGCGAGGGCGGGATCGATCACCAGACGTCTGAAATCCGCAATCAGGGCCGGAGAGCGGACGATGGCGATCAGTTCCTCCTCGGCGGCGAGTCCGACAAAGTCGAAGTTGCACGATCCGACGACGAGCGCCTCCCCATCGATCAAGATCCCCTTCAGGTGGCTCATATCGGCCAACAGGCGGACGTTGAAGGCGTGGCGCCGCGCGTAGTCCAGCAAGTAGTCGCGAACGATCGGCTTGTTGTTGGCCCACGGCGTGATCAGGGACACCGCGACCCCACGGCGCGCCGCCTCCGCCAGAAGCGCGGTGAACGGAAATGTCAGATAGGCGCTCATCACCACGATCTCACGACGGGCGCCGGCCAGGAGACGTGAAAGCTCGTCGAAGAAGGCGTGGTTGTCGCGGCCATCCAGCGAGAGCAGGCGAAGGCCGTCCAGGTCGCGCGCATCGGCGCGGGACATCCCGTTCCAGCTCGCCTCGAAGTCAGCCGCCGCGAAGTCGGCGACTTGCGGACCTTCCAGGCGAAGCATGAAATCTCGCCAGGCGAAGTTGTGATCGCTGAAATTGATCCCGCCGAGGTAGACAACGTCGTCGGCGACGATGAGCTTCTTGTGGTTGCGAGCGGGGTAGTTGACCATCAGCGGGGCGAACGGATTGGTGACGCGCACCGGCGCGCCACCGTCGATGAGCTCGCGAAACATCGCTCGCGTAGCGGTGAGTTCGCGGCACAAATCGGGCTTCAGCCACGCCGGCGGCCAGCCGACCCAGCGATCACTGATCACAACGCTCGAGTAAGCGTCGACCAGAACCCGTCTGTCGCGGGCGGAACTCGCCCCTATGGCCCGGGCGACCGATTGGCCGGCGGTGTCGCCCTCGAAGGTCATCGCCTGGACGAACAGGCGGCGAGACGCGCTGGCGCAATCAGCCGCGGCGTGGCGCCAGAAGTCGTCCGCCCCGACCAACAACTTCAGTTCCGTCAAACCCCGTCCCCCGACATCGCCCAAGATAGATCATTGCCTCTCCGAACCTCGCCCGGCTAGAACCCGCGGCGAGGGACGTCGGAAGGAGCTTGGGGGATAGCATGACCGAACGCTTGCGCGTCATGCTGCTGTTGTCCTCGTTGCACGGCGGCGGCGCGGAGCGCGTGGCCGTGCATCTGCTCAACCGTTGCGATCCAACGGTTTTCGACGTTCGCATGGGGCTGTTGAACCGAACGGGCCCGTTCCTTGATGAGGCAGACCAGTCTCGCGTCGATTCCTCGACGGTGGGCCAGGATTGGCTGGTCTTCGAGGGGCATAACTCCGGCTTCTATCGGCCTGAAAAGCTGCTGGCCGCCGCTACCCTGGCGCCCCTCAATGTCTCGCGGATGATCCGCGCCCATCGGCCGCACGTGGTGATGAGCTTCCTCAAGGGCATGAGTCTGCTTACCTGGGCTGTTCTCGGCGGCATGGGCGCGGACCGGCCGGTGTGGATCGCGCGCGAGGGAAACAATACCGACGCCGTGATCGACGACGAACTCGCCAATCCCGCGGCGCGCGCTATCGTCCGTACCCTGACGAGGCGGGCATATCGTCGAGCGGACTGTTTCCTGGCCAATTCGCACGAGATGGCGCGAGGTCTCGAAGCCCGCCTTGACCTGAATCATCGACGGGTGCGCGTTGTTCACAATCCGATCGATGTCGCGGCCGTCCAAAGGGCGTCGCGCAGGCCCTTACCGGTTGAGCAGTGCCGGCCGTACATCGTTTCCGTAGGCCGACTCGAGCATCAGAAGGGGCACGACCTGCTTCTGAAAGCCTACGCCGCCAGCGGGGCGGCCCGTGAGCACGACCTGATCATTGTCGGACGCGGCAGCCGAGAAGCCGATCTGCGGCGGCAGGCCGCCGAACTCGGCGTAGGCGAGCAGGTGAAGTTTGTCGGCTTTACCGACAATCCGTGGGCGTGGATCGCCAAGTCCAGACTGTTCGTTCTACCGTCCCGATGGGAAGGATTCCCGAGCACCGTCGTCGAAACGCTCGCCTGTGGCGTCCCCGCGCTCGTCACCGCGTGCGAGTTCGGGCCAGCCGAAGTGGTTGAACACGGTCGCTCGGGCTGGGTCGTCCCGCCGGAAGATCCAGCGGCTTTCGCCAGCGCCATTACCGATTTGCTTGGCCGCCCGGACCTCCTGGCGGCGTTCGGCTCAGCGGGTCCAGCCAGGGCCGCGCTCTACGATATCGATGGAATGGTCGGCGCCTATAACGGCCTGTTCCTCGAGCAGGCTCGGGCGCGCCGCGTTCCGCGGCGTTTCCTTGGAACCGTGGCCGCCGAGGCCGCCACGGCCTGACGGCTTTCAGGCCCGGAGCCGTTCGGCGTGTCGGTGAGCGACCGAATCATCAACGTCCAGCCAGAAGCGGTCGCCGACATCAAACGTCTTGGCCAACCCGGCGGCGGCCAGTCGCCGCATGCCCTCGGAAATTCCGCCCGTGCCGCCAGCGTCGACATCTTCGCGTATCGCCGCGATGAGACGCCGCGAGGCGAGGAAGACGCCGGTGTCGAAGGCGTCATAGTCTTCCAGCAGCTTGCCGATGGCGACGATGCGGCCCTCGGCGTCCGAGCGCACGCGGGTAACGTCGTCGAGATCGACGAGCAGATTGTCGAGACGCCGGTCGATGGCCAGAATGACCTCATCGGGCGTTGCTGGCCTCGCGATGAGATCGGCGATGATCGACGGATCGACCAGATGGTCGGCCATCATCAGCACGAAGCGGTCATCGAGGCTGGCTTCGGCGGCCACCACGGAAAGACCGTTCGATTGTCGCCAAGCCAGATTGCGCACAGTGACGATGTCTGTGGACTTGCGGTCGGCCAACCGCTTCAGAAAAGACTCAACCCGTCGGCCTTCGTAGCCCGTGACCACCACGAACTTGTCGATGCCGCCGCGGCGGGCGTTTTCGATCACCCGTTCGATAAGTGGCACACCGTTGACCAAAGCAAGCGGCTTGGACCGCGCGATATCGCGCAGCCTGACGCCTTGGCCGGCGGCGACGATCAGCGCTTGCATGGTTTCGAGCCTATTGGGCGGCGACTTGAACTTCGGGACCTATGAAGGCCTCCGTCATACGCTGCGCTTCGTCGTCGGTGAATTGAACCGGCGGATGTTTGCAGAAGAAGGCCGAGGGACCGATGAGGGCGCCGGCGTAGCCACGGTCGAGCGCCAGCTTGCAACAGCGGATGGCGTCGATGACGACGCCCGCGGAATTGGGCGAATCCTCCACCGATAGCCTGA
>DATCEJ010000333.1:0-4770 GCA_036510135.1 Roseiarcus sp.
CGGATGACGAACGCGCCAGGACCTCGCTGCGGCGACGTTCATGGTCTATAGTATCCAAGTCCTTCGAAGGCTGGGGCCACGCCACGGAGACACCGGGAATGAAAGAGCCGCGAAAGTCGCCGCCGAGCAAGCCGCAGTCAACGCCCGAGGATAAGCTCGACGAGGAACTGGAAGAATCTTTCCCCGCCAGCGATCCGCCGTCCAACACGCCGACGTCCGCAGGCGGCCCTGAACGGTGGCAGACGAAGCATCCCAAAGCGGACAAGCCGCCGCGGCGCGGCTGAACGGCGGCAGGCGCGTTTCGACGCTCTCGCGCGGGCTCTGCACTAATCCGTTGGCCGGATAACGAACGCGCTGCTGGCGTCGCCAGGGGTCCCGTCGACTTCGGTCACACTCACGCTGTCGACGGTCGCGAATCGTGGCCCTTTGCGCATCTCGGCGACAAGCGCTTCGACGGCCGCGCGCGGCCCGTGGATCAGCGCCTCGACCGCACCGTCGCCGCGGTTGCGCACCCAGCCGGCGACGCCCAGGTTTAGCGCGGCGCGGCGAGTGAACTCGCGATAACCGACGCCCTGGACGGAGCCCCCGACTAAGACACGCTGGAGAATGGCGCCAGTTTCGGTCATGCTGCGCTATCATCTCCCTAGACATTCGGCCCAAGCGCGGGGGCCGCAAAACGCGGAGGCGAAATGACGCTCGAAGAGGTTTTCGACATCGCCAGGAGCAAACGGTATCTCGTCGTGTCGACAGTGAACGAATTCGGCGCACCGGAGGCGGCGCTGATGGGCTTCGCCTTGACGCAAGCAAACGAGGTCGTGTTCGACACCCTGTCAACCAGCCGCAAGGCCGTCAATCTGATGCGCAATGCTACGGCCGCGCTAGTCATTGGCTGGGACGAGAACATTTCTCTCCAGATCGAGGGCGCGGCCCGCCGACCGGTCGGCGAAGATCTGGCAAGCGCCAAAGAGGCTTATTTCCACGAATGGCCGGCCGGCCGCGCACGCGAGAATTGGCCCGATATCGCCTACATCGTCGTGCGGCCGAAATGGATACGCTACTCCGACTATGCCGGGGCTCCTGTCGTCGAGGAGTTCACGCTCTAAGCGCCGGATTTGCAGCAACTCCCGGCTCTCGCCCATTGCCCTGACCCCCGTCGGCGTTTATACGCAGGCGTCCACGCTTACGCCGATTGGTATCGGCGAGTGAGCTTGAGGAGCCTCGATGATCCACGTCACGTTTCCCGATGGCGCTGAACGCGCCTACGAGCCTGGCGTCTCCGGCCTCGAAATCGCCAAATCCATTTCTCCGTCTCTTGCCAAGCGCACTGTTGCGATGGTCCGCAACGGCGAGCTTACCGATCTCGCTGATCCGATCGACCGGGACGCCACGCTCGAGTTCATAGCGCGCGACGATCCCCGCGCGCTCGAACTGATCCGCCACGACGCGGCGCATGTTCTTGCCGAAGCCGTGCAGTCGCTCTGGCCGGGAACGCAGGTCACGATTGGCCCGGTGATCGAGAACGGCTTCTACTACGACTTTTTCCGCAACCAGCCGTTCACGCCCGAGGATTTCCCTGCGATCGAAAAGCGGATGCGCGAAATCATTGCTCGCGACAAGCCGTTCTCAAAGCGCACCGTCTCGCGGGAGGAGGCGAAGAGCCTGTTCGAAACGAAAGGCGAAGCGTTCAAGATTGAGCTGGTCGACACGATTCCGTCTGATCAAGAGGTGAAGCTTTATAGCCAGGGCGAATGGACCGACCTTTGCCGCGGGCCGCACATGACCTCGACCGGCAAGGTCGGCGACGCCTTCAAACTGATGAAAGTCGCTGGCGCCTATTGGCGCGGCGATTCGACCAAGCCGATGTTGTCGCGCATTTACGCGACCGCGTTCGCGAAGAAGGAAGAACTCGACGCTTATCTGAAACAGCTCGAGGAGGCCGAGAAGCGGGATCATCGCAAGCTCGCTCGCGAGATGGACCTGTTCCATACCCAGGAGGAAGGGCCGGGATCGATCTTCTGGCATCCGAAGGGTTGGAGCTTATTCCAGACGCTGGTCGCTTATATGCGCCGGCGTCTCGCCGCCGACTATCAGGAGGTCAACGCGCCGCAGGTGCTCGACAAGCACTTGTGGGAAATCTCCGGGCATTGGGGCTGGTATCGCGAGAGCATGTTCATGTGCCGCCCGGCCGGCGACGAGGCCGAGACCGAGGATTTGCGCGTCTATGCGCTCAAGCCCATGAACTGTCCGGGCCATGTGCAGATCTTCAAGCATGGGCTCCGCTCCTATCGCGAGCTGCCGTTGCGGTTCGCCGAATTCGGCGCCGTCAACCGCTACGAGCCGTCGGGAGCGCTGCATGGCCTCATGCGCGTGCGGTCTTTCACCCAGGACGACGCGCATATCTTCTGCACCGAGGAACAGATGGCCGAGGAGTGCCACAAGATCAATGAACTGATCTTGTCGGTCTACGGCCACTTCGGCTTCGACAAGATCGTGGTGAAACTGTCCACCCGTCCCGAAAAGCGCGTGGGAACCGACGCCATGTGGGACCACGCTGAGGCGGTAATGACCCGGGTGCTGGACGAAATCCGGCTGCGCCACGGCAACGTCGTCACGACGGCGCTCAACCCGGGCGAGGGCGCCTTTTACGGGCCGAAGTTCGAATATGTGCTGCGCGACGCCATCGGCCGCGACTGGCAGTGCGGGACCACGCAGGTCGATTTCAACCTGCCCGAGCGCTTCGGCGCGTTCTATATCGCGGGCAACAGCGAAAAAACGACGCCGGTTATGATCCATCGCGCGATCTGCGGCTCAATGGAGCGCTTCATCGGCATCCTGCTCGAACACCACGCCGGCCACTTGCCCTTGTGGCTCGCCCCGGTCCAGATCGTGGTCTGCACCATTACCAGCGACGCCGACGAGGCCGCGCTTGAGTTCGTCACCGCGGCGAAGAAGCGGGGCCTGCGGGTCGAGGGCGACTTACGAAACGAGAAGATCAACTACAAAGTGCGCGAACACTCGCTGGCAAAAGTACCCGTCCTCATCGCTCTCGGACGCAAGGAAGCAAGCGAAAATACCGTCTCCGTGCGCCGTCTTGGCTCCAATGCGCAGACGGCGATGGCCTTCCAGGAGGCGCTCGACGCGCTGGCCAGCGAGGCTGAGCCTCCAGACCTCCGAGGATAACGCCGCTGCCGCGGACACGATAAGGGCGGCTTTGCGGCGCAAACTTATCTCTTCCGTTTTTGCTGCAAAACCTCCATCGTGTCAGAGGGGTCAAGGAGCGACAATGTCGTTTGAGGCCAGAGCAACCGTCGCGCGCGATGCGCTGCGCTTTCGATTTCGCGGCGGGGACGTTGCTCTCCGCCAGTTCTCTCCTCGCGCCACCGTCCTCGACTGGCTGCGGGAGGAAATGGGAGCGAAGGGAACGAAGGAGGGCTGTGCGGAAGGGGATTGCGGCGCATGCACCGTGGTGCTGGCGCGACTCAAGGGGGATCGGCTCGTCTACGAGCCATTCAATGCCTGCATTCTGCTCTTGGGCCAGCTCGATGGCGCGGAGCTGATCACGATCGAGGACCTCGCTTCTGGCGGCCAACTGCATCCGTTGCAGGAGGCGATGGTCGATGCTCACGGCTCGCAATGCGGCTTCTGTACGCCCGGTATCGTTATGAGCCTGTTCGCCGCCTACCATTCCGGCCAACCTATGACGTACGCGGGGCTTTGCGATCAACTTGCGGGCAATCTCTGCCGATGCACCGGTTATCGCCCGATCATTGCAGCGGCGCTGCAGACCTCGGTCGGGGAGCCTGCCGACCGTTTCGCCGCGACGTCTCAAGAGCGCGCCGCGGCGCTCTACGCCCTCGCCGATCATAAAGACGTGTTCGTCGGCGGCGAGGCGGCCTTCTTTGCCGCTCCGGCAAGTCTCGATTCGCTGGCTGTTCTCTACGCGCGCTTTCCGGATGCGACCCTCGTCGGCGGTGCGACCGATGTCGGGCTCTGGGTCACCAAGCAATTGCGCGACCTGAAGCGCGTGATCTGGCTGGGCAGGGTCGCCGGGCTGGACAACATCGGAGAGAGCGCCGACGGCGCTCTTTCGCTTGGGGCGACCCTGAATTTGGAGGATGCTGGGTCTCTGCTGGGCGCGATCCATTCGGACCTAAGTGAGTTGTTGCGTCGTTTCGGATCGAAGCAGGTGCGGGCGAGTGGAACGGTCGGCGGAAATATTGCCAACGGTTCGCCGATCGGCGATCTTGCGCCAGCCCTGATCGCTCTCGGGGGCAGGGTTGTGTTGCGCAAGGGAGATAAGACGCGCGCCCTGCTGCTCGACGACTTCTTCATCGCCTATGGCAAGCAGGATCGCGAGCCCGGCGAGTTCGTCCTGGCGGTCGAGGCGCCGCGGCTCGCGTCCCACCAGCACTATCGCGCCTTCAAGGTTTCGAAGCGTTTCGACGAGGACATTTCCGCTGTCATGCTGGCGGTGCGCTTCGACCTCAATGGGCGGGAAATTGTTGGTGCGCGCGTCGCCTGTGGCGGCATGGCGGCGACGCCGAAGCGCGCTGAGAAAGCTGAGCGCGCCCTTGAAGGCGCTAGCCTCGACTCGCCCGCGACCTGGCGCCGCGCGCGTGAGGCGATCAATGAGGACTTCAATCCGCTCACCGATATG
This sequence comes from Roseiarcus sp., assembly GCA_036510135.1. GTDB lineage: Bacteria > Pseudomonadota > Alphaproteobacteria > Rhizobiales > Beijerinckiaceae > Roseiarcus. Next base: position 4,658 of record DATCEJ010000333.1, read on the forward strand.
CGCGCTACCGCGGCCTACCGTAAGACGGTCGCCGCCAACCTCCTTGAGAAGGCGCTGATGGAGATCTCCGGTGGAAGCGCGCCGAGCCGTATCGGAGAACTCGATGCCGTCGA
>DATCEJ010000334.1:0-2107 GCA_036510135.1 Roseiarcus sp.
GAACCTCCTTCGTTCGTCACCTTGAATCAGAACCCACCCGATTCGGGAATCCCCAACCGAGTCACGCCTTCAGAGATTTGGTATCAGGCGCGCGAGCCGCGTAAGCTGCCTGTCGTGCTGAGCGCCGACGAAGTCGTGCGGTTTCTGGAATCCGTGTCGAGCCTGAAGAGCCGCGCCGCGCTGACGACGGCCTATGCGGCGGGCCTCCGGGCTTCGGAGGTCGCGGGCCTCCGGGTCGCGGACATCGATAGCACGCGGGGCGTGATCCTGATCCGCCATGGCAAAGGCGGCAAGGACCGCAATGTGATGCTGTCGCCCCAATTGCTCGGCATCCTGCGTACTTATTGGCGGCTCGCGCGGCCAACGACCTATCTGTTTCCCGGACGCGATGACGAGCGCCCGATCGACCCCACCGTTTTGCACGCCCCCTGCAGGTCGGCGGTCAAAGCCGCAGGCCTGACTAAACGCGTCACGCTGCACACGTTGCGTCATAGTTTTGCGACGCATCTCCTGGAGGGCGGGACGGACATCCGGATCATTCAGGTTCTGCTCGGCCACAACAACCTGTCGTCGACGGCGCGCTATGCGCAGGTCGCGACCCATACCATCCGGGCGACGCAAAGCCCCTTTGATCGCCTGTCGCTGGAGGTCGTTCCGCCGGGCTGAGAAGGCGCGCTGGCGCGGAATCATGGCCCGCGCCGACTCCGGTGGCGATCGGCCTGCCGTCGAGGTCGCCGATGTCCTGCGCCGTCATGGCGAGGCCTATCTGCGCGATCATGTCGGGCATCTTGGCCGTGTCGAGCGTCGGGTGATCGGCGCTATCACGGCATGCCGGACGGCGACGCTGGGCGGCCATGTCGAGGCCTGCGACGACTGTGGGACAACGCGTGTCGCCTACAACTCCTGCCGCAACCGGCATTGCCCCAAGCGCCAGGGGGCGGCGCGGACGAAGTGGCTTGCGGACCGGCAGGGCGAACTGCTGTCGGTTCCTTGCTTCCACGTCGTGTTCACGCTACCCGCGCCGGTCGCCGCCATCGCCTCCAGAACAAGGCCGTCGTTTACGCGATCCTGTTCAAGACCGCCATCGAAGCCATGACCACGCTGGCGTCGAACCCGCGCCGGTTGGGCGCTGAGATCGGCGGCCTCGCCGTCCTTCACACCTGGGGCCAAGCGTTCACACCTGGGGCCAAGCGTTGACGCATCATCCGCATGTCCATTGCGTTGTGCCAGGCGGCGGTCTCTCCCCCGACGGAACGAGGTGGATCGCGAGGCGTTCGAACTTTTTTCTGGCGGTCAAACCGCTGGCCATGCTCTTCCGCCGCTTGTTCCTCAAACGATTGAAGCGCGCCTTCGACGCTGGAGCCCTCGGCTTCTTCGGCGACCTTGCGCCTCTGGCCGATCCTGCCGCCTTCGTCGCTCCTATGGGCGCCACGCGACGCGTCGGCTGGGTCGTCTACGCCAAGAGGCCGTTCGGCGGCCCAGAGCAGGTCCTCGCTTACCTCGGCCGCTACACCCATCGCGTCGCCATCGCCAACGGCCGCATAAAAGCTCTCGATGACGATGGCGTCGCCTTCATCTGGAAAGATTATCGCCAGGGCGGCGCCGCCAAGCTCATGCGGTTGAAGCCGGACGAGTTCATCCCCCGCTTCCTTCTGCACGCCTTGCCCGGCGGCTTCCACCCCATCCGACACTTCGGCTTCCTCGCCAACGGCCATCGCGCGCGAAGACTCGCACTTTGCCGTTCGCTGCTCGCCGACAAAACCGGGCCGATGGCCAACGGGGAGGAAGAACCGTCGTCGACAGGCCCAAGCGCCAGCGCCGAACCTCCACCCTGTTCCGAATGCGGCGGCGCCATGCGCTTCATCGCGCATGTTCCGCGAGGTTGCGACCGACCTGACGCCAATGCGCCGCCGTTTTGGTGCGACACGTCATGAGCCCCGCAATGGCAAGCGCGGCAATCATCGTTCCAAACGCGCGTACCGCCGTCCCGATCATCGCTGGCGATCGAAAAAATGCGGGGCCTTGTCCTCGCGCCACCGCGGCCCGGTCGCAAAAGCAAGCGATCTCAAGACAGGCAGGGCGTCGATTGACCTCGACCAACCGCCCG
>DATCEJ010000335.1:0-2558 GCA_036510135.1 Roseiarcus sp.
CGCGGAACCGGCGAGCCCAACAGCCGAACCTGAGTGAAATCGCGGTCGGCGTCCTTGCCGATCCCATGGAACCGGCTCAAGATCGAGAGCCGCATCTGGCGTCCGTTCGGCTCCTTCGCCGGGATGAAGCGGGTCGCGTAGGTCAAGCCATCGACCGAAAGGATGTGGAAGCCGTTAGGCGTGCCATCGCGACTGTCGGCCGAGGGGACGCCGCGATGATCGTACGGCCCGCTCCACCATGAGCCAGACAACGTCGTCAGCACATGCTGATGGTGCGGAGCGGCGCCCTTCCATCCGTCAGCGGCGTCGAAATAATGATGCTCGGTCGTATGCGTATGACCGGCAAAGCTCACCGTGTACCGCCGCCCTTCGAACAGGGCGAAGAAAGCGTCCCGGTCCTGCAGGTTCTGATAGGGCTCGTTGTCGAGAAAGGTGCGGATGGGGATGTGCATCACGATGATAACGAGCGTGTCATCGGGCGTATGCGCGAGCACGTTGCGCACGAACTCGAGTTGTTCGTCGTCGAGCCTGCCTTCATACTTGTCCCCTGCCCCGGCCTTATGCGGGTCTGACCCAAAATAGTTGACGTCGTCGAGCATGAGGAAAAGCGTCTGCGCGTAGAAGAACGCGTAATAGTTCGGGCCGAAGACGCGCTTGAAGGTCTCGCGGCTATATTTGCGGTCGGGCGCTTCGAGATTGAGATCGTGGTTGCCGCCGATATTCCACCATGGAAGGCCGATCGTCCCCATGATCGCGTTCGAACGCGGATAGAGCGAGAGATCGTCGAACATGATGTCGCCGGCGGTGAGGCCGAAGCTCGCGTCGACGCCGGCCAGAGCCTGGATCAGATCCTCGCGGATGAAGTCGACCTCGGCGCCGGTCTCCGGCTGCGGATCGGTCACCATCACGACGTTGAACGCGTGTCGCTCGTCCTGGCGACGCAGCGGGAAATCGACCGACGCCGGCAAAGGCCCGGTCGGCGGCAACCCCTCGAAGCGCAAGTTGAGCTCCGCCGGCGAGCCCTTCGGCTGATGGTGTCGGTAGAAGCGCGGCAGATTGGTGAGCGGCTCGATCGGCGGCATGAACCCCGCGGGCTTGATGACGAAGATCGTCGCCTCATCCGGCAATGGCAGCGTGTAACGGCCGTCAGGCCCGGTGATGGCGACGTCACGGCCGTTGGACACGAGCACGCCAGCGAGCCCCGGATTGCCGCTGGCCACGCCCGAGCCATCGCGGTCGTCGAAAACGACTCCCGAGACTTGTGCTCCGGGCGCATCTTGTGCGAACGCTTCGGAAGCATCGACCGCTGCGAGCGCAAGGCCGCCAGCCGCGCCCATCAGCACCTCGCGCCGGGTCAGTCCATCGCCATGGTGGTCAGACATTCCTCAAGCCTCCGATTTGACTTCGCAGGAATGGACCAAGCATGACACGGTCATGAAAAAAATAGGCCATTCCCATCTCGAGCTTTAGAGCTTGACCGGATGGAAGGGAAACTGCCGTCCATCACAGACAGTTGAACCCTACTAAGCTGGCCCGGACGGAAGCGCATGCTTACACTTGCGGCACAGTCGGCCTCGGCCCGCGAAGCGGGTCGCTGGCGCGATCCAAGGGAGGAATGAAATGGGGCTAGCGCGAATCTCCGGGTTGTTGACGCTCGCCGCGATCGCGGCCGCCGGCCCAATGATTGCGATGACGACCGACGCGTCCGCAGCGGAGGCCGGCGCCATTCTTCCAATCATCTCGTGTGAGGCGCTGGCGAATTCCGACTTCACCGCCCTGGACGCGCGCATCACCGCGAGCGCGCCAGCGACGCGCAACGGTCATCCCTTCTGCGACGTCAAGGGCTACATCAGCCCTGTCACCCAGTTCGAGGCCCTCTTGCCGACCGAGAGCTGGCGCGGCGACTATTTGCAGCAGGGCTGCGGAGGGCTCTGCGGCAAGGCCGACGTGAGCCTCGACGATCCGTCGCGGACCAGCGGCTACCAGGCGCCCTACGCGCCGCTGCAAAATGGCGAGATGGTCGTCGCCGCGGACGATCAGGGCCACGAGGCGCCGAGCAACGGCGACGCGCTCTGGGCGCGGAACGACCTCCGCTTACGGGCAGTGTTCGGCTACAGTTCCGAGCATCAGCTCGCGCGCGCCATGAAGGCCATCGTGCGCGCCTTTTATGGCCGCAAGCCCGCCTATTCCTACTTCAGCGGAGTCTCCGACGGCGGGCACGAAGCGCTGGTCCTGGCGCAGCGTTATCCAGCCGACTTCGACGGCATCATCGCCGGCGCGCCCGCTAACAACTGGGCGCCGCTCGTCGGCCTGGTCGCGCCCTGGGTCTCCGCGGCCAACCTCAACGCGCAAGGCGGACAGATCCTGACGGCGGAGAAACTTCCGGCGCTGCATGCCGCAGTCATGGCCGCGTGCGCCGATCCTAACGGCGTGATCAGGGACCCGCGCGCTTGCGCGTTTGATCCCTCCAGCATGCGCTGCGCTAACGGCGCAGATCAGCCAAGCTGCCTGACCGACGCGCAGATCCATGTGGTTCGCGACGAATACCGCGAGCCGTC
>DATCEJ010000336.1:0-19086 GCA_036510135.1 Roseiarcus sp.
AACACCAAGGTGGACAGCCCGTAGATCCCGACCGCTGCGAACATTTTCAAGCCCACATGCGATTTCAGCGGCCGGGCGGCCAGGGCGAAGCCGGTGACGAGGGCGCCGATCGCAGGCGCGGCGCGCAGAATCCCATAGCCTTGCGGCCCCACATGCAGGATGTCGCGCGCATAGACCGGCAACAAAGCCGTCGCGCCGCCGAGCAGGACGGCGAACAGGTCAAGGCTGATCGCGCCGAGCACGACCTTGGTGGTCCACACATAATTCAAGCCCTCGGCAATCAGGGCCCAGCGCGAGGCGGTCGGACGAGGCTGGCGCGGCGGCGACGCCACCAGCCCGAGCGAAATGAGAGAGGCCAGACAAAGCAAGCCCGACGCCACGAAAGCCGAAACGGGCGAAACCGCGACCAGAAGGCCACCGATCGCGGGGCCGACGATGGTCGCCATCTGGTTGCCGGCGGAATTGAGGACGATGGCGCGCGGAATGAGCCGCCGCTCGACCAGCGTCGGCGCAAGCGCGGCGCTCGAAGGCGTATAAAAGGCCCGCGCGCAGCCGAATAAGGCCGCAACGGCGTAGATCGGCCAGAGCGCAGTGAGGTCGCCATAGGCCATCGCGCCGAACAGGGCCGACGTGCAGAGCTGCACGCCAAGGCCCGCCATCATGATCTTGCGCCGGTCGTAAATGTCCGCGGCATGGCCGGCGAACAGGGTAAGAGCGAACATCGGCAGGAACTGGGCCAGGCCCAGCATGCCGACCGCCAGCGCCGCCTCACTGACCGACGCAGTGTGGCGCGCGACCGCATAGACCTGCCACGCGAGCGCAATGGCCTGGATCTGCACGGCTAGGCTGTTGCAGACCCGGCCGATCCAGAACCAGACATAAGAACGGACCGCAAAAAGGTCGCGCAGTGTGGCCGGGTCTTGCAGGACCGCTTCCGCGGCGACGACGCCCGCGGGACTGGTGTCGGGAGAGGTGGTGGACATGAACGGCCCCTCTTGGCGGTCGCCGCCGCCCGAGGCAAGGTCGCCTAAGCTCAAGAGCTTGTGATGCCCCCCGTCCAATCCGCTTCAAAAAGCTCGAATCCAAGTGATAATTCGACTGAATTGAGTGCAGAACGTGGACAAGAGCCTCAGAAAGCCATGCTGGCAAGCAGAAACTAACACGTATTGATTGGGTAAAGCGGGCGCCAAAGGACGAGAGGGCCTGATCAGACGCGAGCTGCCAAGGGAGGCTAATTTTCTCGCGCGACCAGGCTAACAATCGCATAGGGAAAGAGATGCTCATCGGCATTGACTGGGGTGGGACCAAGATCGAGGGCATCGCCATGGAGCCCGACGGTCGCGAACTCGTCCGCATGCGGGAGGACACTCCGCGCCACGACTACCAAGGCTGCATCGCGATCATCCGCGATTTGATCGCCCGCATCGAGACCAAGATGGGCCGGTCGGGCAGCATAGGGATCGGCATTCCCGGCTCGCTCGAGCCACGGTCGAGGCTGGGCAAGGGGGCGAGCTCCACCTGGCTGCTCGGCAAGCCGGTCGAACGTGACCTCTTGGACGCGCTCAAGCGGGACATCCGGGTCGAGAACGACGCGGACTGCTTCGCCGCCTCGGAGGCCGTCGACGGGGCGGGCGCGGGGTGCAACGTCGTCTTCGCCGTCATCCTCGGCAGCGGAGTGGGCGCCGGCGTCGCCGTCGGGGGGCGCGGCCATCACGGTCCGAACAACAGCGCCGGCGACTGGGGCCACAACCCCCTCGCCTACCCGAACCTGAGCGAGATACCGGGGCGCCCCTGCTATTGCGGCAAGACTGGCTGCAACGAGACGTGGTTCTCCGGACGGGCCTTCGAGGCGGAATACGCCCGGCACACCGGCGTCGACCTCAAGGCGAAGGACATCCTTGCCCGGATGAGGGCCGGTGATCACGTGCCGCGGCTGCTCTGGCGAAGGTACGTGGACCGGGCCGCCAGGGGCCTCTCGGTCGTGGTGAACACGCTCGATCCCGACGTCCTGGTCATGGGCGGAGGCATGTCGAACGTCGAGGAACTCTACATCGACCTTCCTCCGGCTCTGGCCGGCTATACCTTCTCGCCGGTATTCGAGACCCCGATCCGCAAGGCGGTCCACGGCGATTCGAGCGGGGTCCGCGGCGCAGCCTGGCTGTGGAAGGACGCGTGAACGCTCCGTCCCCGCGAGACGCCAAACCAAGGATCGCACAAATGGAAGCCGACGCCCTCCAGAGGCGCTTCGAATTCGCCTCGCGCCTGATCGACGAAGCCGGCGACCTCGCCTTCGGCTATTTCAACCGCCTGAGCTCGCTCACGATCAAGAGCAAGGGGGTGCAGGATATGGCGAGCGAGGCCGACCTGAATACCGAGGTGCTGATCCGCGATCGGCTCAAGCAAGCCTTTCCGGAGGATTCCTTCTTCGGCGAGGAAACCGGGCGCGCGGAGATCGACGCCCCGGGCATCTGGGTTGTCGATCCGATCGATGGGACGCAGCCCTTCATCAGCGGCATGAGCGCCTGGTGCGTCTCGATCGCCTTCGTAGCGGACGGTCGTCTCGAGATGGGCTTCGTCGCGAGTCCAGCCCGCGGCGAGACCTTCGTCGGCAGGCGCGGGAGCGGCTCGACGCTCAACGGCAAGCCCATTCAGGTCAGTCAGGCCTCCAAGCTGAACGAGGGCATCGTGGGGGTCGGATACTCGCCGGGGGTGCGGCCGGACGAGTTCCTGCCGATGTTCGGGCGCCTCCTCCGCGAGGGCGCCATGTTCTACCGCGAAGGTTCGGGGGCCTTGACGCTCTGCTCGGTCGCATGCGGACGCCTGATCGGCTACGTCGAGCCACACATCAATTCTTATGATTGCCTCGGCGCGCTCGCGGTCATCGAGGGAGCCGGGGGTAAGATCTGCGACTTCCTGGCCGACGACGGCCTCTGGAAGGGCAATCGCGTCATCGCCGGGCCGGCGACGCTCTACCCGGCCTTGGAAGCCTTGTTCCTTGAACCCGCGCGACCCGCGTGAGCGCCCGTCCGACCGGCAAATCGTCAACGATGAGCGCGAAGGACGTTGAAGTCCAAGCCAGACGCCCTCTGGTTCGACATGGAGGGGATGCCGAACGACTCGCTCGATGCCGCAGACTTCAGGCGCGTGGCGACGCGCCATGACCGCACCGTCGCCAATCTGCATCGCCGCGACGGTCAGCGACTGATTATGAGTCCGGACCCTATCCAGTCCTAACCTCAGCATCCTGACAAACAGAAATTAGACGCCATTTCCTTGGCAAAAGCGGAAATTCGTGCTATACCATTGGCGCTGGCGAACGCGTCAAGCGGCGAGAGGCAAAGGATGAGGGGGCAGGAATGCGGCTGAGAGGGTTTGGGGCACAACCTCAGGCGCGAGTTCAGGAAAAAGGGCGAATTTTTTATTTCAATCGCTTGTAATCATCTGAAAAGTCTCGATTCGAAAAAATAAACGATAGCAAATGAAAGCATTTTTACTATCACTTACGAGCGTTTATGCCTGTTTATTTGCTTTTGCATAGGCTGAGATTTCACGCACTGGTTGTATTCGCGGCTCGCACTTGACGGCCTCATCCCTCGATCGGCTCAACCGCTGCGATCTCAATGCCGAACCCAGACAGCCCGACATAGGTGCGTGGACTATCGGTGCGCAGCCGGATCGACGAAACCCCGAGGTCGCGCAGGATCTGGGCGCCGAGGCCGATCTCCCTCCATTGCGTATCACGCGCATCGTCGGAACCGGTCGCATGGGCCCCGCTCAGGTTCGCCGGCACTCCAGCAGCGCCGTCGCGGAGGTAGACGAGCGCGCCGCGCCCTTCTGCCTTGAAGCGGGCCAGAACTTTGGGGATCGCGCCGGCGCCGAAAACATCGCTCAGGATATCGGCGCGATGCAGACGCGCCGGCATGTTGCGGCCGTCGCCGATGCTCCCATGAACGAAAGCAAAATGCAGGACCGGATCGAACGGCGTGCGGTAGGCGTAGCCCTGAAGCTCGCCGATCGGCGTCATGATCGGAAAGGAGGCGACCCGCTCGACAAGTTTCTCGCGCGCCTGCCGATACGCGATCATGTCGGCGACAGAGATGCGCTTGATCTTGTGCTTGTCGGCGAAGGCCGCGATCTGGGGTCCGACCATCACAGTGCCGTCGTCGTTGGCGAGTTCGCAGATGACGGCGACCGGCGGCAGGCCGGCAAGCTTGCAAAGGTCGACGGCGGCCTCGGTATGGCCGGAGCGCATGAGCACGCCCCCATCCTTGGCGATAAGCGGAAAAATATGGCCCGGCCGGACGAAATCGCTCGCGCCCATGTTGCGATTGGCGAGCGCGCGCACCGTATTCGTGCGCTGCTCGGCCGAAATGCCCGTCGTCAGCCCATGGCGCACATCGGCGGAGACAGTGAAGGCGGTGCCGAGCGGCGCGTCATTGGTCGCCACCATCGGCGCGAGGTTCAATCGCCGTGCATCGTCGCCGGTCAGCGGAACGCAGACGATGCCGCAGCAATTGCGGATGATGAAGGCCATCTTTTCGGTGGTGCAAAGCGAAGCGGCGACAATCAGATCGCCCTCGTTCTCGCGATCGTCGTCGTCGGTGACGGCGACGATCTCGCCGCGAGCGAAAGCCTCGATGGCGTCTGCGACGGGATTGAACATATCGGGTCCCTTGTAGGCCGGCGGGCCGCTAAGAAAATCGTTCGGCGTGACCGCGCCCTGCGTCTCGGCGACGATCCGCTCGGCGGTTTCGCGGGAGAGCCACGATCCATGGTCGCGGCAGATCAGCGTCACGGCGCCCGGCGAAACGCCGATGCGGCGAGCGAAATCCGTACGCGAGAGGTGGTTGCGCTTAAGCCAATCGCCGAGCTTCATGGGCGGGTAGATAGGCTTGTGTCCTGTTTATTGCAACTCAAGCCAGGACAGACGCTTGAGTTCGGCTCAATTTTCAAGAAGATGATCTCGCAAAGTCAATCCGGTATACCGCTGGCGGTACCGGCCACGACGTTGCAGCTCCGGAACCACAAGGTCGACAAACTCCTCGAAGCAGCCGGGCGTATAGGTCGCGGCCAGCATGAAACCATCCGCGCCGCCGTCGTCCATGAAATGCTCGAGCTGGTCGGCGATGTCGGCCGACGTGCCGACGAGCCGCGGCATCCCCATGCCCTCGGCATAGATGAGCGCCGCCTCGCGCACCGTCACCGGCGCGCCGCCCTTGGCGTAAATGATCGAGTCGAACAGGCCCTGAATGCCAGGGATCTCGATGTTCTGCACAATTTCATCGGGGTCGTATTTGGAGAAATCGGGTCCGAAATGGCCCGAGATCCAGGCGACCGCGCCTTCAAGCGGGATGCACTCGCGGATGCGCTGATATTTCTCGTCCGCTTCGCTCCGGGTAAGCCCGACCACGGTCTGGACACCGTAGATGCGCTTGACGCTGCCGGGAGAGCGCCCGAATTTCGTTTGGAGGCGCTGGTCGAGATCGTCGGTATATTCCCGCATCCGCGCGACATTCGGATGGACGGCGAAGATCGCCTCGGCGTGTTTGGCGGCGAAATCGCGTCCGCGCTCGGAAGAGCCGGCCTGCCACAGCACCGGGCGCCCTTGAGGCGATCGAAACACGAACGAGCGTCCCCGGCACCTGAAAAACTCGCCCTCATGGTTCACTTCATGGACCTTGGCCGGATCGGCGAACACGCCGGTCTCGCGATCGGCCAGGGCCGCACGGAACCCGTTGCGCCCGCCCGCCGGGGCACGAAAGTAAAACGGGTCGTAACCCGCTGAAATCATGAGGACGACGAAAGTAAAACGAAACCAGGCCGATTCCAGGTCAGTCGGATCGGATATGTGGCGCGTTCTCGACGCGGTCGAGCGGACGCGGCGGCAATGGGCCGCGTCGACCCGAACGCAGGTCCCGATCGGGAGCGTCGGTCGCGCGCGGTTTGATCATGGCTCCAGTAAACGAGGGCCACGATCCAGCCGAAGAAGACGGGTCGGCCGCCCGCCCTAGTCGACCCTGACCAGCATCTTGCCGAAGTTCTGCCCATGCAGGAGGTCGACCAGCGCCTGGGGGGCGTTTTCGAGGCCGTCGCGGATCGTCTCTCGCCAGATCAGCTTCTTGGCGGCGGCTAGAGCGACCAGTTCGCCGATCGCCTTGGGCCAGAGATCCATATGATCGGAGACGATAAAACCCTCCATTTTGAAGCGTTTGATGAGGAAAATGCGCATGTCCGGCAACGGGGTCAGCGCGCCCTCGTAGGACGCTATGAGCCCGCAGATCGCGATCCGGGCGAAATCGTTAATCCGCCGCATGGCGAGCTGGAAGGGTTCGCCGCCGACATTCTCGAACAGCCCGTCGATTCCGTTCGGGAACGCCGCCTTGAACTCCTCGGCGAAGTTCGGCGACTTGTGGTCGACACAGGCGTCATAGCCGAGTTCCTTGACAGCGTAGGCGCATTTCTCCGGGCCGCCGGCGACGCCAATCGTCCGCGCGCCGGCGAGCTTCGCCAATTGTCCGACCACAGAGCCGACCGCGCCGGTCGCCGCGGAGACGAGCACCGTCTCGCCCGCCTTCGGCGCGATGATCCTGTTCAGGCCGTACCAAGCGGTGATTCCGGGCATGCCGAGCGAACCGAGATAGGCCTGGATCGGGACCGCTTTGGCGTCGACCACCCTTAAGCTCGCGCCGTCGCTGACCGAGTAGCGCTGCCAACCGCCCATCCCCACGACGGCGTCGCCCGGATGAAAGCGAGAATTGTTGGAGGCCTCGACGATTCCGACCGTGCCGCCGCCCATCACCGCCCCGAGCTCCTGCGGCTTGGCGTAGGATTTCGCGTCGTTGAGGCGCCCGCGCATGTACGGGTCGAGCGACAGGAACGAATGCCGCACCAGCACTTCACCCGGCCCCGGGGTTGGGATCGGCGTCTCGACAAGGCGGAAGTTGGCGGGAGTGACCTTGTCGGTCGGCCGGTGATCGAGCAAAACCTGAAGATTGCTAGCCACAGCGACATCCCATCATGATCATTGTCGATCCGGCTGTCCCCAGGATTTCAGCGAGAAAAACAGGAGCGACGCCGAGACGACAAACAAGCCGACATAGAACATCCAGCTCACAGCAAAATGCAAATCGGCAATCCACCGTGATAAGAAGAGCGATATCAGAGCGGTGAGGACTGGGATCAACAGAAAGAACATCGTGACGAAGCCATTGTCGTTTCCGGTGACGCTGAGCGCGATTTGATAGAGCACGCGACCAAGCGAAGCGGCGACAATTGTGCCTGCGATCATCAGGATGACCGGGACGATCTGGCCAAAACCCAGTCCGGAACGCCAAAACAAGAGAAGGCCCGCGGTGGGGATGAGGAGGAGAGCCGAGACGAAGAAATTCGCCGCGATTGCAGCCGACTCGTCGAATTTCGCAAACCATTTGCAGACGAGCGTTCCTCCCAGCGCCGAGCAAATCGGCACCGGAATGGCATAGAGCCAGGTGCCATGCATCGCGCTGTCAGCCAATTGGCTGAAGTCCGGCCGGTTGGCCTCGCCGACTTGACTCCAGGCGACCGCCATCGCGCCCAGAAACGCGCTGACGAGGCAACCGAAGAAGAACCCGGGCGAAACCGGGATCGGCACTTTCGCTATCAGCAACGCCACCAGAGCCGCGAAGAAAGGTTGGAGGTTGATGATCGCCGAGATGATGATCGGATGCGCGTTGCTCAGTGCGAGCTTGAACAGCAACAAACCCGCCATCCCGATAAGAAAGAGAGTTCCGAACTTGTAGTAATTAGCGACGTTTCCGAGCAGCAAAACCAAGTCGCTGCGACTTCTTCCCCGCGCAATCAAAAGCGGAATCGACATCAACAGCGCGACTTGGGTCAGGAACACGAATTGCGTGAGACTCAGCCGCTTGGCCGCCAGAAAAGAAAACGGCTCCTGCACCGACAGCAAAAGCGCGGTGACGACAGCGTAAAGGCTTCCAAGCTTGTAATTTATTCGGCGTGGCTGCGATGGAGGCGGTTGCATCTCGACCGAATCTCCGGCGCCGCTGATTCTGGGATAGCGGTCGCTTTTTCCCGCTTCGAAGTGGAAACGACAAGCCCCATAGTTCGGTTCCAGGCGGCTAGGGCAGGCGACCCCCCTCACCCACGTCTCGGCACTCGCGTAAACAAATGGCATCACGAAAAATTGCGCCACCGCCTCTTTCTTGCCGCGGGCACTATGACGGCGTCAAACAAAGGCGTGGCGGAGCCGGCGATCATCGCAATCTTCGGCATCGGGCCGATCACTTACCACCTAACCGACCCGACGAAGCCGGGTTGGCGGGAGGTCTGATCGTCGGGCTTGGAGCTGAAGCCCGTCAGGCGACGGGTTCCGCAGGCGCGTCGAATTGCTCGAACTTGCCGCCCGCCCCGGGCCGAAAGGCGCTATTGGACCGTCGAGGCCGTGACCAGCACGAAACCGCGGGTCTTGTTGTCGTTGACCGCGTCGGGCGTGTTCATGGCGGCGAACATGTCGGCCGTCTTCACCCAGACCGGCGGATATTTGTAGCGCGCGACGTCGAGGATGAGAAAGCGGTCGGCTTTTGCGTCATAGGCGGCAAGCGGAGAAATGTGGCCGCCGATCTGCTCGCCGAGCGCCTTGCGCAAGTAGTTGACGATCACGAAATGGCCGGGCTCGCCAAGATAGGCGCTGGCCAGCTTGCGGAACTCGTCGACCGAGCTGTCGGAAGCGTGATGGACTTCCGCCTTGACCGGCTGCGTCGCCAGAATTCCTCCGAGCTGGTCAAGCGTCATGCCTTGATGCGCCAGGGTCTCCCGCGGCAGAACGACGTCGGTCCGCTCGCTCAGCACATTGTCCTGGGTGAAGGTTCGGTAAGGCTCGTATTCGGGGACCGCCGGCGCGGGCAGCCCGAGCGCGTTCAAGACCATGACGAGGCTGGCGACGCCGCAATAGGCTTGCGTCTTCTGGGTCAGGAAGTTGCTGGCGAGCGGAAAATAGGCCTCATGCGCGTCGCTCTCGCCAAAATAGGCCTCGCCGTCGTGGGTGCTGAATCCGGTCAGATTGTCGGGCAGCGGCAAAGTGTCGGCGCTCGCGCCCGCGATGAAAAGCCCGACGATCAATGTCGCGCATGCGACGCGCCCTTTCGACATGGATTGACGCTCCTCCGGCCCGGATGTGGCGCTTTCAGAATGGCGCCCCGGCGGCGGCGAGGCAACGGTCGAGGCTCTTCACAGCGTTCCGAACAGCTTGTCGAGCAACCCCTTGTCGCGTGGAGCAGAGCCGCGGCCGCCATTTGGAATGTCGGCGGGCGGAAGCAACCCCCCGTCCGCTGCGGGGCGAGCGCCGCGCGGGCCGGCGGTTCTTTGCTGCGGCGTGAAGGCTTCGACCGGGGGGGCGGGCTGCGGCGGGCGCCCCCCACGCCCGCCGGTCCCCATCTGCGAGCCACTAAGGTTCAGCGGAGGGATTGGCGAAGCGTCCGAGTTCTGCACTTCGGCGCCGCGCCAACCCCCAAGGGGGAGCGCGGCGACGGGAACGCCCTCGTGCGCCGCCTTCATGAACCGGCTCCAGATCTCGACCGGCAAATTGCCGCCCGAGACTTTCCTGGTCGTCGAGCTGTCGTCGTTGCCGAGCCAGACTCCGGCGACCAGATAGCTCGTGTAGCCGAGGAACCAGGCGTCGCGCCAATCCTGGCTGGTCCCGGTTTTGCCGGCGGCCTGCCAGCCCGGCAGCTCGGCTTTGCGGGCGGTCCCGGTCAGCAACGTCTCCTGCATCATCTGGTTCATCATCGCCACATATTGCGGCTCGATGACACGGCCGAAGTTCGCGTTGCGCCGCGCATAGAGCTGCTTGCCATTCGCCGTGCGCACGCGCGCGATCACATGCGGCTGGACGCCAAGCCCGCCGTTGGCGAAGGCCGCATAGGCGGAGACCATTTCGAGCGGCGTCACGTCGGAGGAGCCAAGCGCGATCGAAGGAACAGGATCAAGGTCGGACGTGATTCCGAGCCGATGCGCGGTCGCGACCACCGTCTTCGGCCCGACTTCCTGCCCCAGGCGCACGGCGACCGTATTGAGCGAGAGCGCCAGCGCCTTGGTGAGCGTCACCGGGCCGAAATATTCGCGCGAATAGTTCTCCGGATTCCAGCCTTTAATCGAAATCGGCGCGTCGTCACGGACCGTGTCGGGAGTAAGCCCCTTCTCCAGCGCCGCCAGGTAGACGAATGGCTTGAACGAGGAGCCGGGCTGCCGCTTGGCGGCGACCGCGCGATTGAACTGACTCTCGGCATAATTGCGTCCGCCGACCATCGCCTTGACCGCGCCATTGGGATCGAGCGCGACAAGCGCCCCCTGCTCGACGCCGAACTTGGCGCCTTTGGCGTTCAACTCGTCGGTCAGCGCATGCTCGGCCTCAGCCTGCATCTTGAGATCGATCGTGGTCGTCACCACGATGTCCTCGTCGATCGCGCCGAGCGTGTTGTTGAGCGCGTCCATCACGTAGTCGGCGGCGTAGTTGATCGAGCCTGCGCTCTTGTCGTGCTTGACCTGCGCTGGATTGGCGAGCGCGGCCTTGGCCATCGCCTCGGTGATATGGCCCTGCTCGGCCATCGCGGTGATGACCTGCGCGGCGCGGTCGTTCGCCCCCTTGAGATTGCGGTTGGGCGCAAGTTTGGTGGGCGATTTCATGAGGCCGGCGAGCACCGCGGCTTCCGACAGCGTCACGAAACGCGCGCTCTTGCCGAAATATTTCTGCGCCGCCGCTTCGACCCCATACGCGCCCGAGCCGAAATAGACGCGGTTCAGATAGAGTTCGAGGATCTGGTCCTTGGAGTACCGGCGCTCGAGCCAAAACGCCAGGATCGCCTCCTGGATCTTGCGCGACAGCGTCCGCTCCTGAGTTAGAAACAGGTTCTTGGCGAGCTGCTGAGTCAGCGTCGAGCCGCCCTCTATGCCGCCGCCGCCGGCCACGTCACGCAGAAGCGCCCGCGACATGCCGATCGGATCGACGCCGTGATGGTCGTAAAATCGCCGATCCTCGATAGCCACGAACGCCTTGGGTAAATAAGGCGGCAGGTCGATGAGCCTGACGGCCGGGCCGCCTGTGTCTCCACGATTGGCGATGAGCGAGCCGTCGTCGGAGAGGATGGCGATATTCGGCGGCCGCTTGGGCACCGCGAGCTGATCGATCGGCGGCAATTGGCTGGCGTAATAGGCGAAAAGGCCGGCGAGGAAGATGGCGCTCCAAACCGAGAGGACGACGCCCCAATAGACCAGGTGGCCGATAAGCGAGCGGCGGCGCCTGCCGCGCTTCGCGCCCCGAGCGGATCGCGAGGGGGCTTTCTTCTTCTTGCGGCCGCTCGTCGGGGGGCGGTCAGCAGGATCGGCGCGAAGATCGCCCCCGAAGCCGCCGGCGCGCGCATCGAGGCGCGGCTCGATCCGTGTCCGGGTTTTCTTGCGGCCTCGGCCGAACATCGCTGATCCCGCTCGCGGCGTCTCCTTGAGGAAGGAGGTTCGGGCGAAACGCGCCCCGCCAGGTTGCGGAGCGTAAGGCTCGCGGTTTAAGGGCCGGTAAAGCTTACGCCGGAATTGACGAGACAGCGAAAATCCTTGAGGACACGGGTTTCGTATCGCTTCCGCGCCCTTGCGCGCGCCGACGCGGCTTGGCAAGGTCCGCCCCCCTTACGGGGCGCGCGTCGGACGTCAGACATTTCAGGATTTCAAGCGATGAAAGTCACCATCGAGCGTTCGGTCCTGCTTAAGGCGCTTGGGCATGTGCATCGCATCGTCGAGCGGCGCAACACCATTCCGATCCTCGCCAACGTGCTGATCGAGGCCGCGGACGGCAAATTGGCGCTAAAGAGCACCGATCTCGACCTCGAGGCCTCCGAGCAGGTTACCGCGGACGTCGCCCAGAATGGCGCAACGACCGTTCCAGCCCACGTGATCTACGATATCGTGCGCAAGCTCCCGGACGGCGCGCAGGCGAGCCTCGAGACGACCGGCGACACCGGGCAACTCGTCTTGCGCTCGGGCCGGTCGCGCTTCACCCTGCAGGCCCTGCCAGCCTCCGATTTTCCCGACCTCACCTCGGGCGAATTTTCGCACCGGTTCGCCCTGCCTGCGGCGGAGCTCAAGCGCCTGATCGAGAATACCCAGTTCGCGATTTCGACTGAAGAGACGCGGTATTACCTGAACGGGATCTACCTCCATACCGTCGACGTCGAGGGCACGCCGATGCTGCGGGCGGTCGCAACCGACGGCCATCGCCTGGCGCGCGTCGAAACCCAGGCGCCGGAAGGATCGGTTGGCGTCCCGGGCGTTATCGTGCCGCGGAAAGCCGTGAACGAAGTGCTGAAGCTGCTCGAAGACCTGAGCCAGGACGTGACGATCGAGATTTCAACGGCCAAGGCTCGCTTTCAGTTCGGCGACGTGGTGCTGACGACAAAGCTGATCGACGGCACGTTCCCCGACTATGCACGCGTTATTCCAACCGGCAACGACAAGCTTCTGGTCGTCGACAGGGATCCCTTCAGGAACGCAGTCGACCGGGTTGCGACCCTGTCGTCCGAGCGCGGCCGGGCGATCAAGCTTGCGATCGCGGAGGGCAAGATTACGCTGTCGGTCAATAATCCCGACTCAGGCTCGGCCAGCGAGGAGATCGAGGCCGACTACGATTCTGCCCCGATCGATATCGGCTTCAACGCCCGCTATCTGCTCGACATCGTGGGTCAATTGTCGTCCGACACCGCCTCGATCCGTTTGGCCGATCCCGGCTCGCCCACCCTCATCCAGGATCGCGAAGGCGCGGCTGCGCTCTTCGTGCTGATGCCGCTCAGGGTGTGAGGGGAAAATCTTGAACGTTTTCCAGTGGCTGCGTTACGGCCCTTGGCTCGCCCAGGTGGTCGTGACGCGGCGGTGCAATCTGAAATGCGGCTATTGCACAGAGTACGACCGAACCTCTGATCCTGTGCCTTACGACGAACTGGCGCTGCGCCTCGCGAAGCTCGCGGAGCTCCGTGCGTGGGCGGTCTGCCTGACGGGCGGCGAGCCCACCATGCACCCGCGCCTGCCGGACCTCGTGGCTGAGATGAAGAGGCTCGGTTTCAAGCGGCGCATGATGATCACGAACGGATGGCGTCTGACGCCGGCCCTCATCGACGCCCTCAATGGCGCTGGCCTCACCGACATGCAGATCAGCGTGGACGGGGTCAATCCGAACAAAGTCACTGCGAAGACCTTAAAGCCGTTGCGCAAGAAGCTGGAGCTGCTTGCAGACAAGGCGACCTTCAAGGTGGTCATGAGCGGCGTCATCGGCAGCGCGCCGCCGGAAGAGGCGCTCGAGGTCGTGGACTTCGCGAAGGCCCATGGCTTCACGCCGCGCATTCTACTGGTTCATGACGAGAACGGGCAGTCGCGACTGTCGCACGAGGAGCTGAGCGCATACGAGGAAGCGAAGCGCCGCATTGGCGACCGCGCGAACGAGGCGTTCGGATACCGGGGAAAGATGATCGAAACCGGCGAAGCGCCGTTCAAGTGCCGCTCGGGCTCCCGCTATCTCTACATTGACGAATCCGGGAGCGTGCACTGGTGCTATCAGACGCGGGGGAGTTTCTCGAAGGACCTCCTCGCCTACACCTACGCGGACCTTCGAGAGCAGTTCGACACGCCGAAGACCTGCAACGCCCAATGCACCATCGGCTGCGCCCGAACCGCCTCCGCGACGGACCAGTGGCGCTCGCAGGGTGGCCCTGTTGACGTCCCCCTAGCGGTGGCGATACCGGGCTGACTCCGGCTCGCCCTCCCTTATCAGGGTCGGGAGGGCCCTGCGGCGTGTTTGGTGAGGCCGTCGAGACTTCCCCCGCACAAGTGGGCGCGACTCAATGATTCCAGCGTCTTGAGTGTCTTTTTCTGTCCGCGATAACTTCAAGCCCTTCCTCGGACCTCGCCCTGAGGGCGCCGAAGGCGCGTCTCGACGGGCGATCCAGAGGCGCACGACCGGCGCCGCCCACTGGACGATCCTGCGAGACGACCGCTTCGCGGAAGTTGCGCGACTTTGCTTTGCCTACGCACGGAGCCCAGCAGACGCCGGTTAACGAGTCCGTTTTGAGCCATTTCAACGACTTGCAGCGCGATTAGCGAGCCGTTTTCTCTTTCTTCCTCTTCATGATCGCCGAAGCCCTGCTGGGCATTTCCGGAAGAATGGGTGCGGCTTGTCAATTTTTACTGAAAAACAGTACTATACCGAAGCCGGCGTGTCAAGAAATTGTCGATCTTCCGGATTGACGCATACTCCCAGGATACCCGGCCAACTTGTCGAGCGAGCACATAGCGCCCGATCGCTCACGTGACACCGCTTCAATGACACGGCTCACCCTTCGCGGCGCTCAGCCGGTAAGAAGTCCCTTCACGATCGCGCTCGCCTTGGCAAAGTCCATCTCGCCAGGGTGCGCCGCCTTGAGCGCGTTGACGACCTTGCCCATGTCCTTGATGCTGGTCGCGCCGGTCGAGGCGATGGCGGCCTTGGCGGCGGCGATCACCGCCCCCTCGTCCATCTGCTTCGGCAGGAATTCGCCGATCACCGCGATCTCCGCGTTTTCTTGGCTCGCGAGCTCCTTGCGACCGGCCTCCGCGTAGATCGTCGCAGACTCCTGACGCGATTTCATCATCTTGGTGAGCAGCGCGAGTTCATCGGCCTGGCTGACGATCTTGCCCGCGCCGCGAGCCTCGATCTCCCGGTCCTTCAGCGCCGCCATGATGAGGCGCAGGGCGCCGACGCGGACCTTGTCGCCTCCCTTCATCGCCTCTTTCATTCGCGTGGCCACGGTATCGCGCAACGGCGCTGAATCGGGCATGAAACTCCTCGAGGGTTCAAACTGCGCCAAGCTTGACGCGCAGCAAGGGCGGCGCTTAAGCACAGCCGCATGTCAAGCGCAACACAAACCGACCTCGCGCCGGCCACGGACGATCCGTCTTCCGGATGGCTTCCGCGCATCGCGACGGGCGTGATCGTTCTCAGCGACGGCGCGGTGATCGAGGGCTTCGGGGTCGGCGCGACCGGCTCGGCGGTCGGCGAGATCTGCTTTAACACCGCGATGACGGGCTACGAGGAAATTCTGACCGACCCCTCCTACGCCGCCCAGATCATCACCTTCACCTTCCCGCATATCGGAATCGTCGGCGTCAACGACGAGGACATCGAAGTCGTCAATCCCGCGCGGGCATCGGCCGCGATCGGCGCGATCATGCGCGCCGACATTTCAGGCCCCTCGAATTTTCGTAGCCAGGCGCGGCTCGACAGCTGGCTTAAAGCGCGCGGGGTCGTTGGCGTCACGGGCATCGACACCCGCGCGCTGACGACGCTGATCCGTGAACGGGGCATGCCGAACGCGGTCATCGCCCATTCGCCCGACGGGGCCTTCGACCTCGACGCGCTGCACGCGAAAGCGGCCTCGTGGCCCGGAATTGACGGGATGGACCTCGTTCCGGCGGTGGGCTCGACCCAGCGCTACGATTGGGACGAGACGAGCTGGGAGCTGGAAAGCGGCTACCGCCGGCGGGATGCGACGCGTTTCCACGTCGTCGCGATCGACTACGGAACCAAGCGCAATATCCTGAGGCTCCTCAACGACTGCGGCTGCGCGGTGACGGTGGTTCCGGCGACGGCGAGCGCGGAGGACATTTTGGCGCTCAAGCCCGACGGGGTCGTGCTTTCCAACGGACCCGGCGATCCGGCGGCCACCGGTGAATACGCTGTCCCGACGATCCAGGCGCTCCTCGAGACGAAGGTGCCCCTGTTCGGGGTCTGTCTCGGCCATCAGCTCCTGGGGCTCGCGGTCGGCGCACGGACCGTCAAGATGCCGCAGGGTCATCACGGCGCCAATCATCCGGTTAAGGACTTCACCACCGGCAAGGTCGAGGTCGTCTCGATGAATCATGGCTTCGCAGTCGATCGGGCGAGTCTGCCCGGAAACGCCGAGGAAACGCATGTGTCGCTGTTCGACGGCTCGAATTGCGGCATTGCGCTTGCCGACCGGCCCGCTTTTTCCGTGCAATATCACCCCGAGGCCTCACCGGGACCGCGCGACAGCCATTACCTCTTCCGCCGGTTCGTGGATTTGATCGCCGCCTCCAAGGCCGAGGCGGCGCGAGCGGCCTAAGGCGCCGGGCGCCCGGCGATCTCGCTGACCGGCTCGTAGGTGAACTCCTGCACGCCGACGTCGACGATCACGTCGCTCTTCACGCGCGCGTTGATCGCCCCGACGAGCGCTTTGCTCATCTTCGTGAAATCGAAGCGGTCGAGGTGATCGAAGTCGATCGTATCGTCGTTGTAGACATAGCGAAACGCCTCATCGACCAGGATCGAATCCGGCGCCATCGCCGCCGTCTTGAGCGCGCTCAAGTCGACGGTGTAACTCAGGAGCATGACCGCGTAGCCCTTGATTGCGCCGTCCTTGATGCGGGGGACGTTGATTTCGTGGGTTTTGCGCGCTTCCGTTGTCTTTGTGGCGGCGGCTGTGGAGTGCGCCTGGCGCATCGCGAGGACCTTGTCGGCTCCCATCTCGCCGACGATGACAGAGGCGACCGCGGCGACACCGAGAAGCATGGCCTTCATCATTCGCGCGACCCGCTCCAGGCGAGGGCGGTATAGGTTCCATCCGATTGGCCGTCCTGGATGGCGCGGGTGATGATTTCCGATACGGCTTCGCAAGCCTTGAGCTGCAGCGCCAGCGCCCGCCGATTGATCTCGAGCTTGGCGTGGACTTCAGCCAGCGCATCGCGCAGCGGTCCCGTCGCCGCTACGACAGCGAGCGCCGGAAGGAGGCGATTGAGCTCGAGCAGGCCCTGGTTCTTGTTCAGGCTGTAGACCTCGTATTTGACCCTCCGGCCGTGTTCGAGATCGCGATTCTCCGCGTCGACGGTCGCGATGAGGCGCTCAATAATCGGCAGTGCAGCGGCAGCGGCTGGAGGTTGCGCTCCCCGCGTCGGCTGGCTCATGTTGGCTTGCGCCCGGCGAACAGAACCGCGCCATTCTCAGGATCGGCGGCGGCCGGCGCCGACAGAATGTTGGCGCTCATCTGGGCGGCGGCCTCACCGACAGTCTTCGTCGCATCGCCAACGCGCCCCGGATGGAGGCCGATCTCGTGCGTGGCGAACAGGCGCCTGGCGAGGCCGAGCTTGCCGGATTTGGCGATTTGCGTCGAAACCTGCTCGGCGAGCATCGACCGCCACATGTCGCCGGCCATCCCCTGCCCGAAGACCTCGCCGGTGTCCTTCGGCAAGAGTTCGCTGACGAACGAATTCAGCATCATCGCCTCGAACTGGATCTTGGCTTTGCCAAGTTTTTCCGGTCCGCCTGCCGCCGCTGCGAGTCGTGAGCGCGCGTCAGCGCCGCCGGGGAGCGGCGCCGGCGTTGCGTCTGCCGCGGCGGCGGCCTGATTGAGGCTTGAGACAAAGTCGGCCGGTGAGGCGTTCGAGCCTGCAATCGCATTGAGCCGTTGGGCGGCGAGCGTCGCGCGCGACGGGTCGGCCGCGCTGGCTACCTCGAGGATGACATCTGTTTTAGGACTGAAGGCCATTGGGGCGCCGCGAAAGGTGCGTGAGAGGCCCAAGCGTCCTCCTTTAGCCTTACGTCGAGCTTGCGCTTCGGGCGAGCGCGCGTTCAATGATCTCGGCCAGCTCCTTGCGCTCGTTCAAGCGTCGATAGTCGAGGGTCGCGGCTTCGATCGCCTGCTCGGCGAGCTTCGCCCGCGCGCCCTGCGTGAGCACGCTGCGACTCGCGCTTTCCTGCTCGCGCGCCAGCTGGTCCAGCCTCACCTGCAGCGCCCGGATGCGGCGCCCAACGAGTCCGGCATGAACGCTATTGGCGATTTCATCCGTGTCCAGGATCTCGAAGACCGCCTTCAGATCGTCATGCAATCCCCCCTTCTGGCGCTCGAGCGAATGAAGGCGCCAGCGGCCAAGATTGTGCATGAGCGCCTGAAGCCGGCCGATTCGGGTCAAGGCGTCGAGGCGTGTCTTCATCGGCTAGCCGGAAATGAGCCAAACGCCGAAGCCGCTGATAAACGCTTCGATCGCCGGTTTGATGGTAAAGTAGAGCAACAGCAGTCCGCCCCCCGCGACAAACGGCGTCGCGACGAAGAAGACCTGGACCTGCGGTGTGAGCCGGTTGATCAGCGCCAGCGCCAGATTGACCACCAGCGCATAGATCACATAGGGCGAAGCGATCCTGAGCGCGAGCCTGAACGATTCGCTCAGTACGTCCGCGATCTGCTTCAGCGCCAGTCGCGCATTGAAGTCAGCGCCGACCGGAATGACGTCGTAAGAGGCCACGAGGCCGCGCAGCAGCTCCCAATGAAGGTTGGCCGCGAACAGGAGCGCGATCGCCGCGAGGGAGATGAGCGTCGCCAATGGCGCCATCGGCTCGTCGCCCTCGATCTGGAATCCGGACGGGCTGGAGAATCCAAGCATGGTGGCCGCGCCCACAGCCAAGGCTTCGAGCGCGAAGTAGAATACCCTCGCGAGGAGGCCGATCATGCCGCCGACCAGCGATTCGACGACGATCATCCTCAAGGTGAGGATCGGATCGTCGCCCAGCGCGGCGCTCGGCACGCGCTCGATCAGTAACGGCGCCAGCGTCAGAGTGACCGCGAGGGCCACGAACAGGCGAACCTGAGTTGGAATCTGCGTGTTCGAGAATCCGGGCGCCAGCAACAGACATCCCCCGATTCGGCAGAACAGCACGAAGGCGCCGAGCGCCGCCCTGGGCGCGAGCGCTGCGTGGGGCGCCGCCATCGCCCCCGATATGAGCGCGGTCACGCGATCGTGCCCAGCGACTTCACCTCGAAGCCACGCGCGATTTCGAGCTGCGATAAAACCGCGAGCGTCGGAAACATGCGCTCGATGATCATGCGCACGTAAGGCCGCGTCTCGGCGGCGGTGACGAGGGCGAACAAGCGCCGCTCGTCCATGCGCTTGCGGATCGCCGTCGACGCCTCCGCTGCAAATTGCTCCATCAGACGCGGGTCGATGTCGAATTCGATCACATCGCCCTTGGCGTCGCGTTTGAGCGCCTGATGGAAGGTGAGGTCCCAG
>DATCEJ010000337.1:0-2850 GCA_036510135.1 Roseiarcus sp.
TGAATTGGACCGGCTGGCGGAAGGCCTCAACGAGATGCTGGGACGCATCGCCGAGCTGATGCAAGGCCTCCAGGAGGTTTCCGATAATATCGCGCATGACTTGCGCACGCCGCTCACCCGCCTGCGCAACCATGCCGAATCGGCGCTCGCCTTCGGCGGCGACGCCGCGGCCTATCGTCAGGCGCTCGAGAAGACGATCGAAGAATCGGACCAGCTCATTCGGATCTTCAACGCGCTGCTGTTGATCGCCCGCGCGGAAGCGGGGGGCGACATGGGGCCGCTTCAGCCATTCGACGTGGGCGAGGCGGCCAGGAGCCTCGCTGAGCTCTACGAGCCGATCGCTGAAGAAGAGGGCGTTGAGCTGACTGTCCACGCCGAGGATGGGCTCAAGGTCCTTGGCAATCGCGAACTGATCGGCCAGGCGATCGCCAATCTCCTCGACAACGCGCTCAAATATGGCGCGCCCCAGAAGGGCGTTGGCGACGCTGAGCCGATGCCCGACGTCGCGATAACAGCGCGGCGAGATGGTCGATCCGTTGTGCTCACCATCGCCGACCGGGGTCCGGGGATTGCGGCGGCGGACCGGGCCCGGGTTCTCGATCGGTTCGTCCGGCTCGAAGGCTCGCGGTCGCGGCCGGGCTCGGGCTTAGGGCTTTCGCTCGCCGCCGCGGTCGCGCGCATGCATGGCGGAACAGTCGACCTCGAGGACAATCAGCCCGGGCTCCGCGTGCGCTTCACGTTGCCAGCGGCGGACGAGCGCCCTCAATCCCTGGCCCCCGCCGCCCTGGTCTTGAATGACCGCCCCGCTCGCTGACGGCCTCGTCGATGCGCCGCGGCTGTCCGCCCCGGCCGAAGCGCGCCGGCGCCTTGCTGCGTTCCTCAAGACCTCGTTGTCCGCGGAGCTCACGCGCGAGCTCGAACGCGGCCGCAGCCGGGACGTCCTTCTCGGCCTCGCCGATCATTCGCCTTACCTATGGGCGTTGGTCCAGGAAGACCCGGCGCGGCTTGTTCGGTTGCTCAAGCGTCCGCCCGGCGAATCGCTCGACGCGCTCGTTCAAGCGCTCGTCTCGCGACGCGATGAGCACGAGGCGGACCTCATGCCGGCGCTTCGGCGCGCCAAGCGCGAAGCCGCACTCCTGATTGCGCTTGCTGACATTGGCGGCGTTTGGGACGTTGTCGCGACAACTGAGGCGCTGACCCGTTTCGCGGACGCTGCTCTGCGCGCCACGCTCGCTTTTCTACTGCGCAAACACGCGCGGGCTGGACTTTTGTCGCTCGACGCGGACGCGGCGGATATTGAGAGCGGCTCGGGCCTCGTCGTGCTGGCGCTCGGCAAGCATGGCGCGCGCGAACTCAATTATTCGAGCGACATCGACCTCATTGTCCTTTTCGATTCCGCCGCGACATCGATTCCGGAAGGAACCGAGCCAGGACCCCTGTTCGTGCGTCTGACCAAGGCGCTGGCGCGCCTGCTTCAGGAGCGGACAGGCGAAGGCTATGTGCTGAGGGTCGATCTCAGGCTGAGGCCTGATCCCGCTTCGACTCCGGTCGCCCTCGCGACGTCAAGCGCCTATCAGTATTACGAGACGGTCGGCCAGAACTGGGAGCGCGCGGCGCTGATCAAAGCCCGTCCGGCGGCGGGCGACCTCAAGCTTGGCGAGCGCTTCCTGGCCGACCTCGCGCCGTTCATCTGGCGCAAGTATTTCGATTATGCGGCGATCGCCGACATCCACGCGATGAAGCGCCAGATCCACGCTGTGCGTGGCCACGAGCACGTCGTCGTGCCCGGCCACGATGTCAAACTTGGACGCGGCGGCATCCGCGAGATCGAGTTCTTCGTCCAGACGCAGCAGCTCATTTTCGGCGGACGTCGCCCCCAGATGCGCGGATCGCGCACCCTCGACATGCTGCAGCAATTATGCGCCGACAAGTGGATCAATGCGGACGCCGTCGATGACCTAAGTTTGGCTTACGCGTTTCTACGCCGGGTCGAACATCGGCTCCAGATGGTCGCCGACGAGCAGACACAGCGCCTTCCCTTCGAGCGGGAGGCGTTGACGCGCTTCGCCAAGTTCTGCGGTTATGCGCGGCTCGACGGCTTTGCGAAGGATCTCACGCATCACCTGACACAAGTCGAGCGCCACTATGCACGGCTGTTCGAGGATGCGCCGGAGTTGAGCGTGGCCTCGGGCGATCTTGTTTTCACGGGCGTCACTGACGATCCAGCGACCCTGACGACTCTGAGCGCGCTTGGGTTTCAGCGTCCGGACGTCGCAGCGGAAACCGTTCGCGGCTGGCACTTCGGACGGCGCGCGGCGGTCCGCAGCGCCCGCGCGCGGGAGGTGCTGACAGAACTGACGCCGGCGCTGCTCGAAGCCTTCGCTGGATCGGGCGACGCGGACGCCGCGCTTTCCGCCTTCGACGAGGCGCTGGCGCGCATGCCCGCGAGCGTCGAACTCTTGTCGATCCTGCGCTCGAACGGATCGGTGCGCGAGTTGTTCGGCGACGTGCTCGGCAGCGCCCCGCGGCTGGCGCAGGTGATCGCGAGCCGCCCGCACGTGCTCGACGCAGCCATCGATCCGGCGCGCAGCCTCGACTTCGACTTGAGCTTCGGCGATGAGGCGATGGGCGAGCGGGTCGAGACGTTTGTGTCCCAGGAGCAGAGCTTCGAGGAGGCTCTGAACCGGGCGCGCGACTTCGCCGCCGAGGAGACGTTTCATATCGGCCTCAATTTACTGTCGGGGCGCCTCGACCCCGATCGGGCCGGGCGCGCTTACAGCGCGCTGGCGCAGGGGCTGATCGCCGCGCTGCTCAAGCGGGTGATCGAGGCCTTTCAGGCCGAGCACGGGC
>DATCEJ010000338.1:0-9867 GCA_036510135.1 Roseiarcus sp.
AATCAAGATCGAGCCGATGACCGTACCGAAGATGGTGCCGGAGCCGCCGAACAGGCTGGTGCCGCCGATCACCACCTAGGCGATGACCGTAAGCTCATAGCCGGTGCCGGCGACGGCTTCTGCGGAATTGAGCCGCGCCGCGAGCACGAACGCGGTGAGCCCGGCGAAAAAGCCCATGATCAGGTAGACGCTCATGATGATGCGATTGACATTGAGCCCCGACAGGCGCGCCGCCTCCGGATTGCCGCCGACCGCGTAAACCTGCCGGCCATAGCGCATGTAGCGCAGGACGATGTGGGCGATGAAAGCCGCAAGCAGGAAGATGATGACCGGAACGGGGACCGGTCCGATCTTCCCCTGTCCCCACCATGTGAAGGACGGCTGGAAGCCAGAAATCGGGCCCCCGGCGGCGAACAGAAGCGCCGCGCCGCGGAAGGCCGACATGCCGCCAAGCGTCACCACGAACGGAGGCACCTTGAGTCGGGTGATGGCGAGCCCCTGCAGCCAGCCGCAGGCGAGCCCGACCGCAATCGCCGCCATCGCGGCGGCGAACCAGCCATAGCCGACTCCGCCCTCGCCCACCGTGAAGCGGTTCTCCAGGCCTCCTTTGGCGACGGCCGCGGCGACCAGCCCGGCAAAGGCGACCAGCGAGCCGACCGAAAGGTCGATGCCGGCGGTCAGGATGACGAAGGTCATGCCGACCGCGAGCAGGCCCGTGATCGACACCTGCCGCATCACGTTGAAGAGGTTGATCTGCGACAGGAAGCGTGGCTGCATGATCGCGAAGATCAGCATCAGCACGATGAGGAACAGAGTCGGCGCGAAGCGCGCGACAAAGCCGAAGACGTCGATCCCCCTGTCCTCGGTCGCTTCCAGCCTCGCCTCGCTCATGACAATTCCCTGTTCAAGCCGCGGCCGAAGCGGCGCCGCTCTCATGCGCCGTCATCATCGCCATCAGGATTTCCTGGGTCGCCGCGGTTCGGGCGATTTCGCCGGTGACGCGGCCCTCGCGCATCGTCACGATGCGGTCGGAGATCGCAAGAATCTCCGGCAGCTCGGACGAAATGACGATGACCGCGATGCCCTGCTTCGCCATGTTGATGAGGAGATTGTGGACCTCGACCTTGGAGCCGATGTCGATGCCGCGAGTCGGTTCGTCGACGATGAGGATCTTGGGCCTGAGCGCCAGCCAGCGCGCCAGCACGATCTTCTGCTGATTGCCACCAGAAAGCTGACCCGCCGCCTGCTCCGGGCTCGCCATGCGGATCGACAGGAGCTTGCGGAACTCGTCGATCAGCACGTCCTCCTTGCTCTCGTCGATGAACCAGCCGCGGCTGACCTCGTCCTGCGCAGCGATGGTCATATTGGTGCGAATGGCGAGGCTGAGGAACAGAGCCTGCTTCTTGCGGTCTTCCGGAACGAGGCCGATGCCGTGCGACATCGCGTCGCGTGGGCTTAGGAACCGCACCGCTTTGCCTTCGACGCGGATCGTCCCGTGATCGAACGCGTCGGCCCCGAAGATGGCGCGGGCGGTTTCCGTGCGACCGGCGCCGACGAGGCCCGCAAGGCCGAGAATCTCACCGTGGTGCGCCTTGAGCGAAACGTCCACCAGCTCGATGGCGTTCGGATCGCGCGCATTGCGGCGACGGGTCAGGCCCTCGACCTCGAGAGCAACCTCCCCATGCTCGGGGATTGGACGCTCACCATAGAGCGCGCCGACGTCGCGCCCGACCATCATGCGGATGATCGCCTCGACATTGGTTTCGGCGACCTCGCCAGAGGCGACGTAATGGCCGTCTCGCAACACGGTGTAGCGGTCGCAAAGGCGAAAAACCTCGTCCAGCCGATGCGTGACGAAGATGATCGACAGGCCTTCGGCCTTCAGCGCCCGCACGATGCGGGCGAGATTTGCAACCTCGGTTTCGCTCAAAGCCGCGGTCGGCTCGTCCATGATGATGAGCCGGGACTGCATGGAGAGCGCGCGGGCGATCTCGACAAGCTGCTGCTCCGCGACCGAAAGGTCGCGCACCTGAGTCATAGGATCGCGCTTGAGCCCGATGCGCTCGGCGATGGCCTTCGTCTCCTGAGCCATGCGCCCCCAGCTTACAAACAGCCTCGAACCCGGTTCGCGGCCAATGAACACGTTCTCGGCGATCGTCATGTCCGGGGCGAGGGTGAACTCCTGGTAGATGGTGACGATTCCAGCGCGCTGAGCGTCGTGGGGCGTCGCAAAAGCGACTGGCTTTCCGAACAACTCGATTTCGCCCGCATCGGCGCTCTGCGCGCCGGAGAGAATCTTAAGCAGCGTCGACTTGCCGGCGCCGTTCTCGCCCAGAAGCGCGTGGATCTCTGACGGTCGCACTTCGAGATGGACGTTCTCGAGCGCGCGCACGCCGGGAAAGCGCTTGCTGACGCCAGTCATTTTGAGGACGGAGCCGACCGACTTTGCCGGAGCGGACGAAAGCGCCGCGGGCGCATGGGCCATTCAGGAGCGCTCGCTCATTGGAGTGCGAAGAAGGGGAAGGCGCGCCGCGAACGGCGCGCCTTCCCGCTTTGAGGGGACTACTTGACTTCGCTGAGGCGCTCGGCCGTGTTGAGATTGTCCTTGGTGATCGCCACGGGCGTCAGCAGCGTGATCTGCTGCTTGGGCTTCGTCCCGTCCTTGAGAAAGTTGGCGAGGATGTCGACGCCGGTCGCGCTTTGCTTGCCGGGGAACTGCTCGATCGTCGCGGTGACCTCGCCATCGCGGATCTTGCCTAGCATCTCGGGCAGCGCGTCGAAGCCGATGATGACCATTCCCTTGAGATTGCGCGCCTTGACCGCTTCAAGAGCGCCGAGCGCCATATCGTCATTGGCTGCGACAATCACTTGCGGCGGCGTCGCCAAGGCGGCGAGCGCCGCCTCGGTGACCGAGAGACCCTTGGCGCGATCGAATCCCGCAGTCTGTTCGAAGACGATCTTGTACTTGTCCTTGGCCTTGTCGAGCACGTTGTGCAGACCCTTGTTGCGGTCGATCGCCGGGCTGGCGCCCGACTGGCCCTGCAGATTGATGATGGTCGCCCCGTTCGGGAACATCTTTTCGACCAGTTCGCCCTGCGCCTCGCCGCCCTTGGTGTTGTCGGCGCCGACATGGCCAAGGATGCCCGTGACCGACGGCACGCGACGGTCGACAGTGACGACCGGGACCTTGGCGTCCACCGCCTCCTGCAGCGCCGGCGCCATCGCGTCGACTTCGTTCGGCGACAGTACGATCCCCTTGACGCCTTTGGCGAGCGCCGCCTCGATATCGGCGGTCTGCTTCGGCGAGGACACCTGGCCGTCGCTCTCAAGCGGCGTATAGCCCTGCTTGACCGCCTCGGCCTTGAAGGCCTCCATCATGTGGACGAAGAACGGAAAGGTGAGCCCCGGCACCGAGACGAGAATGGTCGGTTTGTCGTCGGCGAAGGCGGGCGCGGAGAGCGCCATGGCCAAGATGCCGGCGGTCGCGATTCGGCGGGTGATACGCATGAAATGGTCCTCCCTGGCGCCGGCCTGACATGTTAGCTGGCGGCGGCGCCGGACCATGTCCGAAATCGGGCGCGGCGACAAGGGCGATCCTCACCGCCGACCCCTCTCCAAGCCGGGAGGAGAGTTTCAGGCCATCTCGATCGCCATAGCGGTTGCTTCGCCGCCACCGATGCAGAGCGAAGCCACGCCGCGCTTGACGCCGCGCGCGCGCAGCGCGGCGATCAGCGTCACCAGGATGCGCGCGCCCGAGGCGCCGATCGGATGGCCGAGCGCGCAGGCGCCGCCGTTGACGTTGACCTTCTCGTGCCGAAGCCCGAGGTCCCGCATCGCGGCCATGGCGACGACGGCAAAAGCCTCATTGATCTCGAACAGATCGACGGTATCCCTGCTCCATCCGGTCTTCTCGAACAGCTTTTTCAGCGCGCCGATCGGAGCGGTGGGGAAATCTTTCGGCGCGGCGGCGTGGGTCGCGTGAGCGACGACGCGTGCGAGAGGCGTCACTCCACGCTTCTCCGCTTCGCTTTCGCGCATCAGGATGAGCGCCGCGGCGCCGTCAGAAATCGAACTCGAATTGGCCGCCGTCACCGTCCCGCCGTCGCGAAACGCTGGCTTGAGCGTCGGAATCTTTTCGGGGCGCCCCTTGGGCGGCTGCTCGTCGGTCGCGACAAGCGTCTCGGACTTTCCAGACTTCACGCTGACCGGCGCGATCTCCCAGGCGAAGTCGCCGTTCGCGATCGCGCGGTTGGCGCGCTCAAGCGAACTTATCGCATAGGCGTCCTGCGCAGCCCTTGTGAATTGATACGCTTCGGCGCAATCCTCGGCGAACGTCCCCATGAGGCGTCCCTTGTCGTAGGCGTCCTCGAGGCCGTCGAGAAACATGTGATCGAGGGTTCGGCCGTGGCCCATGCGATAACCGACACGCGCGCGGTCGAGCAGATAGGGCGCGTTGCTCATGCTCTCCATGCCGCCGGCGACCACGACGTCGGCGGAGCCAGCGCGCAAAAGGTCGTGGGCGACCATTGCGGCTTTCATGCCCGAGCCGCACATCTTGTTGATGGTGGTCGCGCCCGCCCCGAGCGGCAATCCAGCGCCGATCGCCGCCTGTCGCGCCGGCGCCTGGCGCTGCCCCGCTGGCAAGACGCAGCCCATCAGGATTTCGTCGACGCTGTCGGCCGCAATCCCGGCCCGCTCGACCGCGGCCGAAATCGCGCGCGCGCCGAGGGCGTGCGCAGGCGCGTCCTTCAGGTCGCCGAGAAAACCGCCCATCGGCGTGCGCGCCGCGCCAACGATGACGATGGGATCTGGAGCAGTCATGAAGCCGACCTCCGTTGGCGTTGGAGCAGCCTGCGTCCTGCTTTTCCGGGCAGCGCCGCTCTTTCCATATAGGGGAGAGGCGAGCGATTAGGAACGCCAGCCACTCGCGAAGCGGCCGGCAAGAGCTTTTGGGTCATCGCAACAGCTTGAACGCGTGCGGCGACCAATCGTTCTTTCCGATGCCGGGAATGCACCAAAGCATGCAAAGCGCCTCGATCGGCCGCGCCGCCTCGATCGCGCCCATATCCTCCGTGTCCCACCAAACTGGTCCAGAATTTGCGCGACGGTCTTCTTGCCGCCGTTGTCATTGCCGCAGATGAACATGGTCGCCCTTCCGCTGGCGAACTGGGGATTGACCATCTGCCCACTGCCTACGGAATTGAACGCCTTGACGAAATGAGCGGACAGGTAAGCCTTCTGCAACTGCTCCATCAGCGACTCATTCTGGGGCGTGAAGAATGACAAGACTCCATTGACGGGCGGGCCGCCGCCGATCGGATTGCAGGCGTCGATCACCGTCTTGCCCTGAAGCGCGTTAGGGCCGATCAGCGCCAACGCCTGTTGCGCGACCTCTCCTCCGACCGCCAGGACGACAACATCGCCGAAACCTCTGCTTCCGCGAACGACTTGACCTTCGCGTCCGGATTCTTCGCTGACCAACCCTTCAGCTTGGCCGGATCGCGGGTCCCGATCTCAACCTGATGGCCGTGTTTGGCAAAACCGGCGGCCAGCATTTGTCCAACCACCCCCGAACCAATGATCCCGACTTTCATTGATGGTTCTCCTCGTTAAGTCCCAATCGTCAGCTATGGGCGCCTCAGGGCGTCCACAAGGATGGCTATGTCACCCCAATGAAATCCGATCGCTCCGCCTATTCTTTCCGGCCGGCCTCCGCCGACGACTTGCCACGTCTCGCCCGATGGCTCAATGCACCCGAAGTTCGACGCTGGTGGGGAAACCCAAGCGAGCAATTCGAACTCCTGCGCCAAGATTTGAACGAGCCGCTTATGACAATGTGCATCGTCTCACTTGGTGGACGGCCGTTCGCCTACGCGCAAGACTATGACGTGCACTCTTGGCCGCAGCCTCATCTCTCCAAATTGCCGAAGGAATCGCGCACGATTGACAGTTTCATCGGCTGGCCGTCGATGGTCGGGCGCGGTCACGGACAAGCGTACTTAACGCTGCTGGCGGAGCGGCTCTGCGCGGCGGGCGCGCCGCTGGTTGCGATCGATCCGGCGGAAGGGAACCTCCGTGCGCGGCGCGCTTATGAGAAAGCGGGCTTTCGGGTTGAGGCGAGAGCAGTGACCGAAACCGGCCCCGCGGTGCTGATGCTGTACCAGCCTCGACGCGCGACAAGCGGCTTGCTGTCGTCGTAATCTTCGCCGAACTGGCGCGCGAGGCCTCGAACCATCATATAAGCGATGAGCGAGCAATTAGGAACGCGAGAATGGACCATGAATTTCGCAGTGCCGAGGAGCGACGCGCCGCTATCGTGGCGCTGACGGAGAAGGAAACCGGCATCGACGAGGCGATGATCGAGACGGTCATTCGCGGTTTTTATGCGCGGGTTCGGCAAGATCCGTTACTTGCGCCGATCTTCGAATCGCGCATTGCCGAGTGGGAGCCGCATCTCGACAATATGTTCGCGTTCTGGTCGTCGCTGACGCTCCACACGGGGCGCTATCACGGCCAGCCGATGGCGAAGCATATGCCCTTGCCCGTGGACGCTCGCCACTTCGATCGATGGCTCGCGCTGTTCGAGGAGACGGCGCGCGAGGTTTGCCCGCCCGCCGCGGCCGAACGGTTCGTTGAGCGCGCCCGCCGCGTCGCAGAGAGCCTGGAGCTTGGCGTCGCCGGCGCTAACAACATTCTCCTACGCAAAGGCGAACGTTATCTGCGCGAGGCGTAATCACTTGTCGGAGAACAGCGTGAGCAAAACCTTTCCTTTGTCTCCGATGATGCACACAAGCGTCTGAGGTTTGGTTGTTTTCGTCCGCTCGACATAGGCGTCGCCGATGACGACGGTCTTGATCGGGACGTTTTCAATCGTCGTATCGGCTTTGATGACCTTGGCGCTATCCAGATCGATCAGAACGTCCTTCACCCGCGGAAACTTTTGCTTAAGCGCGAGCAGACCGCTGGCCTTGCAGGCATCCGCTTCCGGAGAAAGCGTTTCCGCTAGAGCGGGGCCGGCGATCAGCGAGATGAGGAACGTCAGTGCAAATCTATGCCGTGTCATTTGATGATCTCCCTCCGCCATATTGTTAGGATAAACTTTGGCGGCTGGAACTTGTTCCACGCTCGTCTTTCACCAAATCTGGCGGGACACGCGTCGCACTCGCCTATGCGGCAAGATTTCGTTAACTATACGCGCCCATGACCCTCTCAAGTGAAGAGATTGAGCGCTACGCGCGCCAGATCGTTCTGCATGGGGTTGGCGGACCCGGCCAGACCAAGCTCAAGGCCGCGCGCGCCCTCGTGATTGGCGCGGGAGGCCTGGGCTCGCCTGCGCTGCAATATCTGGCTGGGGCCGGAGTCGGGACGCTGGGGATCGTCGACGACGATTCCGTCTCGCTCTCCAACCTCCACCGACAGGTCATTCATGCGACCGACGATGTCGGGCAGCTGAAGACCGAAAGCGCTCAAGCCGCGATCGCCCGTATCAATCCGCATGTTACGGTCGAGCCGATTTCGATGCGGCTCGACGCCGACAACGCTCGGGCGCTTGTTCGACGTTTCGATGCCGTCCTCGACGGCTCGGACAATTTCGCTACTCGCTACGCCCTGTCCGACGCTTGCTTCCATGAGCGCCGGCCGCTCGTTTCGGCCGCGCTCGGCGAATTCGACGGCACCCTCACGACGCTGAAGCCGTACGAGAATGAGCCGGACGGGAAACCTAATCCGACCTATCGTTGCCTCTTCCCCGACCCGCCTGAGCCGGGGACCATCCCCACCTGCGCCGAGGCCGGGGTGTTGGGCGCGCTGGCTGGTGTGCTCGGTTCGCTGATGGCGCTCGAGGCGATCCGCGTTCTGGTCGGCGGCTTCGGCGATGGCGACGAGGGGCTGGTCGGACGGCTGTTGATGATCGACACGCGCGCGATGCGGTTC
Source organism: Roseiarcus sp. (assembly GCA_036510135.1). GTDB lineage: Bacteria > Pseudomonadota > Alphaproteobacteria > Rhizobiales > Beijerinckiaceae > Roseiarcus. Next base: position 7,933 of record DATCEJ010000338.1, read on the forward strand.
GAGACTCTGCGCTATGCCTGGGACCCGGATAATCCGCTGAGCGGCGCAGGCGCGCCGAGCGAGGCGATCCAGTCAGGTGAGGCTTAGAGCATCATGCGATCTGCAGGATCGGTATTGCGAGCGATAGGGCTTCTCTCGCCGCCCTGCGCCTCTTCGCGATAACGAGCCCGTCTCGCCGCAATCTACGGTTAGATTCAGAGGCAGCCGCGCACATTTTAACATTAATTGTCGGTCTAATATAATTCTCCCGAGTCATGGTGAGGCCAAGTCAGTTCCTCATTCTTTTGACCCGGAGACAGGCATGCGCCGCCTCGCCAATCTTTGTTTTCCCGCATTTCTCTTCGCCGTTCCCGCCCCTTCCATGGCCGCCAACGATGGCGTCATTGTCTTCGTGCCTCCGGAGACGCAGTTGAGTGAATACGCCTCCGGCGCGGCGCCCGCTTCCGTCCCCGCTCCGGCTCACGTGCGCGGGCGATACGGCGGCGGCTTGATCGAAGCGCTGCTGACCGGCGGCGCAGGGCAGTCGCAGGTGGCCTCAACTGCAAGCGAGCCGGCGGACGTGGAAGCCGAGCCCGAGCCGCAATTCCGCCGGCAGGAAGTCGATTACACGGGGCCTGCGGCGCCGGGAACGATCGTCGTCGATACGCCCGACAGGTTCCTGTTCCTCGTCGAGCCGCATGGAAAAGCGCTGCGTTATGGAATCGGCGTCGGGCGTCCGGGTTTCGAATGGTCGGGCGTCAAGCGGATCAGCCGTAAGTCCGAATGGCCAGACTGGACGCCGCCTGCGCAGATGGTGTTGCGCCGCCCCGACCTGCCGCGCCATATGGCGGGCGGCCCCGATAATCCGCTCGGCGCGAGAGCGCTCTATCTCGGCTCCTCGCTCTACCGTATTCACGGCACCAACGAGCCGTCGACCATCGGCCACAACGTCTCGTCAGGCTGCATCCGGATGATGAACGAGGATGTGATCGACCTTTACGATCGCGTGCCCGTCGGCGCGAAGGTCATCGTGCTCTGAAACGAAAACGGCGAGGCGCGCCCAAGTACGCCTCGCCAATGATCTGATCTAATAAACCGAACCCTTAGACGTCGTCGTAGCCGCCGCCGTCGTCAGACCCGCCGTCCGAGTTGTCGAAGGTCGAATCGTCGAGATTGTCGAAGTTCGCGTCCTGGACGCCCGGCGCGCCGGGATCGAACTGCTGAAAATTCGCGTCGCTGCCGCGATCCGGCTTGTCGTCATAATAGTTGTTGATCTCCGTGATCTCTGTCGGGTTGGCGCCGGTAAGGCCCGAGCCGCCCAACCCGGCGGCGCTTGCCCCGCCGCCAAAGAGACCTCCACCGCCGCTATGGCCGCCAAACAGGCCGCCTAGCAGATTGCCAAGGACCACGCCGCCAGCCACGCCCGTCGCGGTTGAAGCTGCATTTTGCAAGAAACCGCCGCCGCCCGAAGCTTGAGGCTGACCCCATGGGCCAGGTTGCGGAGGATAGCCCTGTTGGGGCGGCGGGGGATAGCCGCCCTGAGGCCCTTGCGGCGCGTAGCCTCGCGGTGGCGGAGGCGCCGCGCGCTGATAGGCCTGCGGATCAGAGTCCGGCCGCGGCGGGGGAGAGGACGGACCGGCGCCGAAAATGGACTTGCCGAGATTGCCGAGGAAACTGCCTTGCTCCTCGTTTTGCTCGGGGCCCTGCTGCGCGGCCGCCTCGAGTTGGGAGATCCGGTTCGCAGCGGCCTCCAAGGCATGCTGCTGAACAAGGACGGTTTGCGCCAACACATAAGGCGAGTGGGGCGCGGTGCGAACCGCGTCATTGATGAAGGATTCGGCTTCGGGGTCACGCTGCGTCGCGGCAGCCGAGTTGACGCGCTGGAACAGGCCACCAAGCATCTGGCGTTCTTCGGGGGTCATGTCGCTCTCCCTGCGGCCGGATAGCCGCGCCCGG
>DATCEJ010000339.1:0-3727 GCA_036510135.1 Roseiarcus sp.
TAGGAGACCCTGTAGGCCGATGAGCGTGCGGCGGGGAACGGATCGTCCGACGTCCTTATGCCGTTCGGCAGGACGGTCGGATCGAAAGGGGCCGTCCGCCTCGGCTTCGATCTTGTCAACTGTCAGCGTGCCGACCTCGACGCTGCGACGGTCTTGCGGCCACGCCTTGCTGGGGTCCGAGGTCTGATCCCCGGCGTTGGCGACAGTCACCCGCATCGTCCAACGCGCGGGGCCGCTCTTGATGCGATCCACGATCTCGGTTTCGAGGAAGTTCGGCCCACGCTTCGCGAGTTCCTCGGGCGGGACCGGGACTGGCTGCGCCGCCGGAATCAGCGACCAGCGCACCGTGTGGTCGGTTCCGGAGCCATCGGTGAAGATGAAGCTGTTGAGGCCGTTGTAAGGCTCCTCGGCGTAACTGCCGGTCCACGGAGCGCTCTTCGCCCAGCCGCCGAAGGCCGCAATCTCGGGATGGGCGCCGGCGAACTTCGCCATCGCGTCGGGCTCCTTGCTCGCGGAGGCGATCTGGAGCTCGCGGAACGCCTCGACCGATGCCACGGGGAAGAACGGCGGGTCGATCATCGCCATGCGCCACTGCTGGCCGTCCGGTGTGGAGATCATGAGCCCTAAGCCCCGAACGCGCTCCTTGGAATCATCGGCGTTCGGGTTCGGCGTGCCCAGATTGAAGCGTCCGATTACCGGGTACTGACCTTTGGCGAACACCCGCGCGTGCGACAGCTCTGATCCAGCGCCGTTCGCCTCGAACGTGCCCGTGAAGCAAATTCCCTTGGCGTGATTGCGCCGGTGGCCGAGCGGCGGTCCTGAGGGTCCCGCGAAGCCGTCAACGAGCTTCTGCGGCGTCAGGCGCTTCGGCGAGAACCATCCGGCCGTGTATGAAAAAGTCGCGGCGACGAATGCGACGACGCCGGCGATCAGCGCCAACGATATGATGGGGTTGCGCGGACTCGGTCGCGACGGTTCAGGCAATGTCCGTTCTCCCTCAGACAATTCTAAGCAAGGCTAGCACAAAAAGCGCAGACGAAAGACGCAGAAGCTGCAATCCGGAGCCTGCTCCGTTCGGCTAAGACAGCGCGCATTTTCACGGCGAGAGTTCGCCGAAGGTCGTGGGCACCAGCTCGGAGACCGTGGGATGGATCGCCACCACGCGGGTATAGGCGGAAGCCGTCACGCCCGCGGCCATCGCCTCGATCACGCCATGGACGGCCTCGTCGCCTCCGACGCCGAGAATCGCGGCGCCAAGGATCGCATCGGTGTCGTGGTCGACCACGACCTTCATGAACCCTTGCGTCTCGCCTTTCTCGACCGCACGGCCGACGCGGGTCATTGGCCGGCGACCGATCCGGACATTATGCCCTTGGGCCCGGGCGTCGGCCTCGGTCATGCCGACTCGGCCGAGCGGTGGATCGACGTAGAGCGCGTAGACGGGAATGCGGTCGCTCACCTTGCGTGCGGCGCCGTCGAGCAGGTTCGCCGCGGCGATCTCGAAGTCATTGTACGAAGTGTGGGTGAAAGCGCCGCGGCCGTTGCAATCGCCGAGCGCCCAGATGTGTGGCGCGCTGCTCTTCAGGGACTCGTCGACGACGATATAGCCGTGTGCGTCAACCTTCACGCCAGCGGCGTCGAGCCCGAGGTCGTCGGTGTTGGGGCGGCGCCCGACCGCGAGCAGCACATGCGAACCGAGAATTTCGGGTTCGCCAGAGGTGCAATTCACGCCGACCGCGATCTCGGCGCCGCGCGGTTCGAACCGTATGCACTCGGAGTCGAGCCGAATCTCGATGCCCTCCGCCTCAAGGATTTCGCGGATCGCATCCGAGACCTCCTCGTCCTCGCGCGACACGAGCCGCGCCGCCTTTTCCACGACCGTGACTTCGGCCCCGAAGCGCCGAAAGACTTGCGCAAACTCGAGGCCGATGTAGCTGCCGCCAACGACAACAAGGCGCTGGGGCAAAGCGTCGAGCTCAAGCAATGTCGTGTTGGTCAGCGTTCTCACTCGATCGCGACCCGGAAAGTCGGGAATAATCGCGCGGCCGCCGACGTTGATGAAGAAGCGCTCCGCCTCCAAAACCTCCGCGCCGACCTGAATCGTCGTCGGAGAGAGAAAGCGCGCCTGATCCCGGAGGACAGTACAATTCGCCATGCCTTCCAGCCAGTCCGTAAGGTGTGAGCGGGAATTGCCGACGACTGCGTTTTTGCGCGCCATGACGGCGGCGAAATCAATGCCGACCGGCCCGACCTTTATGCCGAAATCGGCGCCGCGCCGCGCGAGATGAGCCGCATAGGCGCTCGCGACTAAGGTCTTGGTCGGCGTACAGCCGGTGTTGACGCAAGTCCCGCCGATCAGATCGCGCTCGATGAGCGCGACCTTCTGCCCGGCGGCCGCGAGCCGGCCCACCATCGGCGGCCCAGCTTGCCCGGCGCCGATGACGATCGCGTCGAAATGGCGGTTCACCGCAGCGCCCAGATGATGATGAGCCCAAGGATGATGGCGCCGGCGTCTTCAATGAACGCCGCGGGTGTGTCGCGCCCGAACGCCTTCGCCATGTAGCTACGAATTTCAGCGCCGCCGAAGGTTCCGATCACGGCGCCGATCACCCCAGCAATAAGGCCAATGATCCACGAGCCGGCGGAAACGCCGATCGTCGCGCCGGACAAGGCGCCGCTCACGATCCGGGCGCTGAACTGCATGGGAACTTTTCGGCTCGGCGTCGATGGGAGCTGGTCAGTGACCAGTTCGACAATCGCCAGCAGCGTAAAGATCCATGGCGTCCAGGAATAGCCAATGAAGGCGAGCCATGAATCGCCAAGATTGAGGGCGCCCAACGTCGCCGCCCAGCTCACCGCGGCCAGCGCCGTAAAAACGCGCGAGCCGGCCACAATGCCTGCCAGAAGTGCGAGTCCGCAAAGCATTGTTTTTGTCCCTCTTCCTGCGTGGCGCGAGTGTCTCCGCTCCCGCTAACGTTACGTAGGCAGGCCTAGAAGGGCATTGACTGACACGTCCTCATCGAGGTCTGGCCAATGGACGCCCTCACCGTGGCCGATCAGGCGACAGTTTGCGCGTTGCGCATCCGAGGCGTCGCGCAACCGAGGAAACCACGCGAGCGGCGCCGATACTTCTCGGCCGTCGTCCAGGATGACGCGGATTGAAGCGTCGACGAAGTCGACGTTCAGCGCCTGGGCGTCAAGCCGATTTGCCGAAATGGGCATGCCAAGCCTCCAAGAATTCGTGACGATGCTCGATAATTGTAGCGCGGAGCCGCGTCAATTCACTCGCTCTAAATCCGCGCGACCGCGCCAGCTCCACAGGTTCGAGCCAATACTTGGCCGTAGCGTCCCCGCCTTCGACATGGACGTGCGGCGGCTCGGCGTTTTCCAGGCTGTAAGAAAAAGAACCTTAGCGCGCCCGAATGCAAAATCGTCGGCATGTTGGGCTCGTGCGCTTGCTACGCTCGCTGTCTTGCTACGCTTTCACTCGCACATAGTCCCCTGGCGCGTCGCCCAGTGGTTTAAGCTTTCCGTCGCCGGGCTTGCGGGCCGGGACTTTCTTCGGCGCCTGCGCCGTCAGCCAAGCGAGCCAGTCCGGCCACCAGGAGCCGGGTGTCTCCTTGGCCTTCGCGACCCAATCGTCGAACTTGCCTTGCGGCGGCCCGCCCGACCAGTACTGGTATTTCGCCTTAGTCGGCGGATTGACGACACCGGCGATATGGCCCGA
>DATCEJ010000340.1:0-10684 GCA_036510135.1 Roseiarcus sp.
CCGCCAACGGCCATTGCCAACCTCCACTCATCCTTGTATCGCGCTTGAAGCCTTCGTCGAGCAGCGATGCGTCAGCCGGAGGAGAAAGGTTCGTGGAAGCGACGCGCGAATCGCCGCGCGCATTCGGAGTGACGAGCAGCGCGCTGCCCGCGCGCCAAAAGCACACGTTGGGCGCCTCGATTCTCAAAGACGATCTGTCGCCAAACTGAAGAGACGGAGGGAAACATGGATCTCGGATTGAAGGGCCTGCGCGCGGTCGTGACCGGCGGCAGCAAAGGCATCGGGCGCGCTGCCGCGGATATTTTCGCTGCGGAGGGCGCAAGCGTCGCCATCTGCGCCCGCAACGCGGACGAGGTGAAGACCGCGGTCAAAGCCTTGAAGGCGAAGGGCGTGAACGCTTACGGGGCGGACATCAACGTAGCCGACAAGGCCGCGCTGCAAACATTCATCGCTGACAGCGGCAAGGCGCTGGGCGGAATCGACATTCTGGTCGCCAACGTCTCCGCGCTCGCCGCGCAGGACGTGGAAGAATCCTGGAGCAAGGCGTTCGACGTCGATATGATGCACACCGTGAATGCGGTCACCGCGGCCCTGCCCTTCCTCGAAAAATCAAAACACCCCTCGATCGTCATCGTCTCCTCGGTCTCTGGCCGCGAAGTCGATTTCACCGGTCCAGCTTATGGCGCGATGAAAGCAGCGCTCATTCATTACGCGCAGAGACTCGCTAATCAGCACGCGGCGAAGATGATCCGGGTCAATTCGGTTTCGCCGGGCAACACGTATTTCGACGGAGGCTTCTGGCAGAGCGCCGAAAAGAACCTGCCCGACATCTTTAAGCACGCGCTCTCGTTGAACCCGACCGGGCGGATGGCGAAGGCGGAGGAGATCGGCCGCGGCATCGTCTTTCTCGCCAGCCCCGCCTCGAGTTACACGAGCGGAACCAATCTGGTGATCGACGGAGCCTTGACCCGGGGCGTGCAGTTCTAAGCGAGGGCCGCAATCGGCTTTCCAACGGTCTCGGCAAGAAACCTGCCTGGCGTCCCTTCCAGTATGCGCCAGAGGCGGAATGCTTATAAAAAAACATAAAGTCCGTGAAAATAATTCTCTTTTCGGCGAACCTGTGGTGCTCTGATGTCGAGATCAAAAGCTCGGCCGCCAACGGTTTCGTCACGCGTGTTCATCTGCGCGATCGCCTGCCGTGCCCGCAAAAAGCGGGCATCCAGCAATGCCTCGCCGAAACTTATCATTCCCGCTTGCAGACGCGTCCGGGTCTCTTCACGGGTCCTGGCTTAGCGTAGCCGGGCCAGCGTTCTCTCAGCCTTAGGCGATAGCGCGCGCTCATAAATCGCGACGTATTTGCGAGCTTCATTCTCCCAGCGGAACTTCCCCGCCGAAAGCTTCGCCGCCGCTGCCGCCGAGCGCGTGCGTAACGACACGTCCTGCATCAAGCTGAGACAGGCCTCAGCAAGCCCCGCGGGATCAGGCGACGGCGCATAGACTCCCGCTTCTCCAAGGAGTCGCTTTGTCTCCTTGAGAGGATAGCACGCGGTTGGAATGCCAAGAGCGCAATATTCGAACACCTTGTTCATGCTCATGAGGTCGTTGGCCTCGTTCAGCGGGTCGGGGATGATTCCGATGTCGAAGGCGCTGAGATACGCGAGCAGCGTCTCGTCTTTGAGATAGCCGGTGAACAGAATGAATTCTTCGACCTCGAGCGAGCGCGCGAGCGCTCGCACCAATTCGAGCGCGGGGCCGGAGCCGACCACAATTGCGCGGAAGTCGCTACATCCAATGACCTTAACGAGATGAGCGACCGCGCGCACGAGATGGTCGACGCCGTCCTGCTCGTTGATAATTCCGACATAGCCAAGAACGAACTTGCGCCCGTCGTGCAGCCCTGGCTCAGGCTCGACGCGGCGGATGCGCTCGCGATCGGGCACCCCGTAGACGACCTCGACTTGCGAGGGCGCTTTACCGCCGCGGCTTATGGCGATGTCCTTGAAGGTCGCGTTGGCAGTGATGACGTGGTCGGCCATCCTGTAGCTCATGCGTTCGAAAAACAGGAGCGCGCGATAAAGAAACCCCTTCTTCCCAAATTTGACGACGAACAATTCCGGCGAGACGTCGTGCTGATCGTAGATGAAGCGCTTGCCGATGAGCTTGAATGGCAGAGCGGCAAGAAAAATGAGGTCGGGCGGATTGCAGGCCTGGATGATCGAAAAGCCGCGTTCGCGGTGAACCTTGAACAAGAGCCGGAATTCATGGAACAGCGCGGTTGAATATTCGCGGAAGTAAGCAAGCGCGCCCCTCCCCTCGGCCGGCAACGGATGGCGGTAGATCGCGATGTCGTCGATGACCTCGAACGTCTTCGGAAAGTCGGCGCTGGTCGGGCAAATCACCGAGACGAGCCACCCGGCGCGATGGAGCGCCTGAGCCTCCTGCCAAACCCTTCGATCGAAGGGGACAGGCAAGTTTTCGACCACGATGACACAAGAGCGGGCTTGGCGCGCGGGCGACATGAGCGACCTTCGATTGTCCGGATTCGCGGCTTCCATTACGGGACGGCGACGCTGTTCACCCCGCCGCGGCGCGCACCGGAGTGGAATCGCGCCGGCTCAGCCCTCCCCACCGAATCCCCGACCGACGCAGACATAACGAAATCCGTGCGCCTTCATCGTTTCGATCGGATAAATGTTGCGCAAGTCAATCATGATCGGGGTGGTCAGGCTGCCTTTGACCCGATCGAGGTCGAGAGCACGGAACTCGTCCCACTCGGTGACGATGACCGCCGCGTCCGCGCCTTTGACACAAGCATAGGCGTTGTCCGCAAACTCGACGCCGGGAAGCAGCGGTTTTGCGGTTCGAACGCCTTCTGGATCGTAAGCGACGACGTGCGCCCCCGCTGCTTGCAGCTCGGGCAGGATAACGAGGCTCGGCGCGTCACGCATGTCGTCAGTTTTGGGCTTGTAGGTGAGGCCGAGCACGGCGATCCGTTTTCCGGCGACCGAGCCGCCGCAAGCGCCGATGATCTTCGCCGCCATCGCTGTTTTTCGCTTGTCGTTGACGTCGACCAGCGTCTCGACCAGCCGGATCGGCGCCTTGGCCTCGGCGGCAAGCTTCGTCAGAGCGAGCGTATCCTTGGGAAAGCAAGACCCGCCGAAGCCCGGACCGGGATTGAGAAACTTGCGGCCGATACGGTCGTCGAGGCCGATGCCGTACGAGACATCGAGAACATCGGCGCCGAGGCGTTCGCACAGGTCTGCGATTTCGTTGATGAAGGTCACTTTCATCGCCAGGAACACGTTGGCCGCGTATTTGATCATCTCCGAGCTGCGACGCGACGTATAGACGATTCGTCCGCCGTTGCGTTCGATGGGCCGATAGATCTCCCCCATCACTTCGCGCGCGCGCTGGTCCTCAACTCCGATGACCACTCGATCGGGCCGCTTGAAGTCCTCGATCGCCGCGCCTTCGCGCAGAAATTCCGGGTTCGACACCACGGCGAAGGACCCTCGAGGCGCGTGCTTGGCGACGATGCGCTCGACCTCGTCGCCTGCGCCAATCGGAACCGTCGACTTAACCACGACCACGGTGAAGCCTTCGATAATCTCGCCAATGGCGCGAGCCGCGTCATGAACGAAATGCATATCCGCCGAGCCGACCTCCGCCAGCGACGGCGTGCCGACCGCGATAAAGATCGCCTGCGCCCCGCGCCCTGCCTCTTTGAGACTGGTCGTGAACGAGAGCCGACCCGCAGCTTGATTGGCGAGAACCAACTCGCTCAAGCCCGGCTCGTAAATTGGAACGCGACCCTCTCGCAGACCTAAGACTTTGCTCTCGTCGACCTCGACACAGACGATCTCGTGGCCAAAATCGGCGAGACAAGCCCCCGAAACCAAGCCGACGTAGCCCGCACCCACCATCACAATGCGCATCAATGAACCCCGTCCAATCGCTAGAATGAGCGCCCCTGAGACATGACGGCGGCGCGACTGCTAAACAATTTCCTCCGGATGATATCGAGGGGGTCCATGCGGCATTCAAACCGTCATGGTCCGCTCGGGCAAGGAATTCGCTTGCCAGGGTCGTGCGATCCCAGGCCTTCGACCGGCAACGAAGCTCGGCGATTGACCGGCCTTATACACGCCGCTAAGCGGGTCCGCCATCGCACTAATATGATGGGGTCGCTCAACGGACGGGACATGGCTGTCTACACCGAAGTGTCGGACGAAGCGCTGCGCGCCTTTCTGGCGCTTTATGACATCGGCGAAGCGACTTCGTTCAAGGGCATTGCCGAGGGGGTTGAGAATTCCAACTATCTGCTGCGCACCGCCAGCGGCCAGCATATCCTCACCCTCTACGAGAAACGGGTCAAAGCCGAGGACTTGCCTTTCTTCATCGGTCTGATGGAATATCTGGCGGAGCGCGGCGTCACCTGTCCTGAACCCGTGCGCAATCGCGCCGGCTTGGCGCTGGGCGAACTCGCGGGGCGCCCAGCGACCATTGTCACATTTCTTGATGGAATATGGATTCGGCGACCCGCCGTTCGCCATTGTGGCGAGGTCGGCGCGGCGCTGGCGCGGATGCACCTGGCTGGCGCTGACTTTCCGCTTAAGCGAGCCAACGCTCTGTCGCTCCAAAGCTGGCGACCGCTGTTCCAGTCGGCCGAGGCGCGCGCGGAGGAGGTCGCGCCCCATCTGCGCGAGGAGATCGCGGCCGAGCTCGCTTTTCTTCAGGCTCACTGGCCAACGAACCTGCCGGCCGGAATCATCCATGCCGATCTGTTCAACGACAACGTGTTCTTCCTCGGCGAGAACCTTTCCGGCCTCATCGACTTCTACTTCGCCTGCAACGACGCGTTCGCATACGATCTGGCGATCTGCCTCAGCGCCTGGTGTTTTGAACCCGACAACGCCTTCAACGTCTCCAAGGGGCGGGCGATGATCTCCGCCTACGAGCGGCTGCGGCCGCTCGGCGAGGCCGAGATCGAAGCGCTGCCGCTCCTGGCTCGGGGCGCCGCGCTGCGATTCATGCTGACCCGGCTCGTCGACTGGCTGAACGTGCCGCCGGGCGCAAAGGTCGCGCCGAAGAATCCGCTGGAATACCGAGACAAATTGCGCTTTCACCAACGCGCGAGGTCCGCCGGCGACTACGGTCTCATGCGGTGAGCCAACGGGTCTCGATCTGGACCGACGGCGCCTGTTCGGGCAACCCCGGCCCCGGCGGCTGGGGCGTTGTTCTGCGCTATGGCAGCCGCGAAAAGGAGCTGAAGGGCGGCGAGACCCTCACCACGAACAATCGGATGGAGCTCACCGCGGCGATCGAAGCCCTCCGCTCCCTGAACCGTTCATGCGATGTGGTCCTGCACACGGATTCCCAATATTTGCGCGGCGGAGTCACGGGATGGATCAACAGCTGGAAAAGCAACGGCTGGCGCACGGCCGCCAAAAAACCCGTAAAAAACGAGGACCTCTGGCGTGCCCTGGCCGCGGCTGCCGAGCCGCACACAATTGAGTGGCGTTGGGTCAAGGGCCACGCGGATGATGAATTCAATGTCCGCGCGGACAAGCTGGCCCGAGAAGGCATGGCCCCATTTTCAGCGAGGCCGTCGGCGCTCGAACGCTTGTGATCCGCCGACTTCGGGTCCGCCGATCTTGCCGGGTGGAAACTCTTGAACCTTCAACCTGGGACCGACGAACGCTCTCATCGAAGGCTCGGCTCGAGATCCACGCCCCTGCGGTTGCGCGGCTTGGCGAATTGTCTGCCTTTGATTTAATGTTGACATAATTCCCTAAGATTAGTTTAGTCCGCGTCGCAGGGCGGCCAGTTGGCTGAAGGCGCTGATTAGACTAACCTGTGCGGCGAAGATTCCTGTCGAAACGGAAGAGGGCCAAGTTTTCACCGTCTCCTCGGCGCTTTTCAAATCAAAGCTTTTACTCCCCGCTTACGAATTATTGATAGTGCATGAACCAGAGGCGCCTAGCGTCAATGAGACCCCAGAACACTGGTGGCTGTACTATGAACAAGATGCTCGTTGGAGTTGTATCCGCGGCGGATTTTGAGCGTGCGCAGGAATCCATCTCCGAATTATCCAGCTATTGCGGCTATGATGATTGGCTGGACAGCCGCTATGGCCGTTTCATGGGCCTCTCGCTGGGGGGCGCCGAGGCCAGTCTGGAAACGGTCGCGCTCGACGATTTCCTGAACTGGTGCGGCGCTCGCAGAATGCCCGCAAGCGAGGCCGCCCTTGACGCTTACGCCCGCCAAGCCAAACGATCCTCTCGCCGAGCACCCCTGTCCGCGGCGTAGGGCTTCTTAGCCGACCAGTTCGGCGCCTACGCCTGCACTTCCGCTGCGGTGGGGACGGCCAGTTCTCGGCCAAAAAGCGATTCTCTTTCCGCCGGGCTCGATTTAAAAAAGGGATAGCGGGATTCGATATGTTGACGCGCCGGGCGATATTCGGCGCCTACGCATGCGAGTTTGGCGGTCAATCCCGGATAGTCGCGTGGCGGGCGCCATACAGTCGCGCCAAACGCCCGCCGGTAGAAACCAATGTGCTCGGACCGCGGTGTGCCAACGGCGAAATCGGCCTCAAAATGCTCCGCAGCCATGAACGCGGGGCGCATCACGACGTAAGCCAATTCCGGATGAATGCTCGACAACGAAAGACGAGCGGCCAGACGGGTAAATTCGGCGATAACTTGCCCGCCTGACAACTTGGGCATGAGAACGTCGGCGAACACCCGGAGACCGGGAAGGATCGCATTTTCCCCGGCGCCGATATTGACCCTGACGGTGCCGGCGAGTTCGCCGTCAATCCACGTGGTTGTTATCCACGCGTTGGGCGCGTCGTCATACCGCGGGTCGTAAAGCCGGTCGCCATCGCCGCCCTCCAGGAATCCGATGTTCTTATAGGCGTCGAACCGCAAACGGAAGGCAGCCTCGCGATCCGCCGGCGTTGTCGCCACGCGATGCTCCACCTTTCCCAATAAGCGCAGAACGCGATCCGAAAACGATTGCGGAGCGTCCGGTCTTGCCCCATCCATCGAACTTTCGTCCACCATTGCCATTCCCTGGCAGGTTAACAAAACGTGAACCAATGTAAATCGCAGCGCTCAATTTACAAACGGTACAGTTAAATCGGCGCAGCCCGCATAGGCATGGCAGACCGTTCGCATAGGCATGAATGGCGCGTGAAGCTTGGCTAGCGCTGTTGTCACGCGCCCAGGCCATGCGCGATCGACCTCCGCAAGGCGCGAATTCGACCTCGCCCCTTTCAAGGCTTCGTTCGGGCTTCTTACGTCTGGTTAAGGGACTTTTTAGTCTCCAAGCCGATACTGGCGTCCAGTTTACCAAAATTCGGTTTTTTGCATGGTGGAAGCTCAGCGGAGGGATCATTCCGCGCCAACGGAACTCCCGGACGAGATCTATATCGGATTCGTCGACGGCCTTCTCACTGATATCGTCCCCGTTGTGCTTCTGTCGGCGATCGCGGTCACATGCGGCGAGTTCGCCGCCGGCGTCGCCGCGAAAAATCTAATTCTGGCCGCCACCGCGCCGGCCCAACTCCTGATTGCCGCTGTCCGCCTCCAGTTCGCCAAGCGGCACGCGAGAAATATTCCCAGCTCGACGGTCGCGATCGCCCGCATGCGGGAGAAAATTTTCTCGACTGGCGCCGTCGTAAGCCTGACCGCGCTGTCGTCGTGGACTCTGCTCGCGTTCTGCGTGACCGACAACAGTTTTGCCCATTTCACCGGCGTGTCGATGACGATCGCCTACGCGTTCAGCCTCATGTCGCGCAGCTACGCGATCTACCGTGGGATCAACCTTCAACTTTTCGGCGCCTTCGCTCCGCTTTCGCTCGCAATGATCATTGCAGGCGGCTGGTATCCGGTGGGAATCGTGGTCGGTATCGCGCCGCTCGTCCTTTACATGAAGTCCTACGCCAAGCGGCTGCGGGACAATTTCATGGCGGTGGTGGCGTCGCAGCAACAGGCGGCGATGCTCGCCGCCCGCCTGGACATGGCCCTCAACAACATGTCGCATGGCCTATGCATGTTGAACCCTGAAGGCCGTCTCGTTCTGACCAACGACCAGGCCCTCAAGATGTTCGGCCTCCAGCCTGACGACGCACCCGTGGGCGCGCATGTGAAATCGGTCCTGGCGAAACTGGTCGCCGCCGGAATCCTCGCCGAGCTGCAGTTCGCGCGTCTCGCCTCCGTTCTCGCCAATGACCGCAGCGGAGTCGATTTCATCATTCCGCTGGAAACGCTCGACGATCGCGCGTTTGAGATCACCGTCCATCGCATGACGAGCGAGGGCACCGTTCTGGTCGTCCAGGACGTCACCGAGCGCCGCAACGCCCAGCTCGAAATCAATCGAATGGCGCGGTTCGACTCCGTGACCGACCTGCCCAACAGGCGAAATTTCGAGGAGCAGCTCGCGCTGGCCCTTCGGCGCGACGGCGCCCCAGGCGATGGCCTGACCGTGATGTTTCTCGACCTCGACGACTTCAAGCAGGTGAACGACAGTCTCGGGCACCGGACCGGCGACAAGCTTCTGGTCGAGATCGCAAGCCGGCTGCGCACCATCATCGGTCCGCATGACCTGGTCGCGCGTTGGGGCGGCGACGAGTTTGTCATCCTTCACCATCACGAGCCCGGCCAGCTCATGACCGAGGCCCTCGCCAAACGCATCATCGACGAGATCAACCGGGCAGTGGTCATCGACGGGAGCGAGGTCATCGTCGGCGCGAGCATCGGCAGCGCCTCGGCGCCCAACGATGGATCAAGTCCCGACGCCCTGCTCTCCAAAGCCGATATCGCGCTCTATGCGGCGAAGGCGGACGGGCGCCGAATCTGGAAGCCGTTCGAGCAGGAGATGGACGCCAAGATCCAGATTCGGCGACTGATCGAGCTTGAGCTTCGGGCGGCGGTCGCCACCGACCAGATCGAGGTCTATTTCCAGCCGATCGTCTCCGTCGCCACGAGACAGATCGTCAGTTTCGAAGCGCTTGCGCGCTGGCGCAGCACTTTGCTCGGGCCCGTATCGCCGGCTGAATTCATCCCGATCGTCGAGGAGATCGGGCTGATGGAGGAGATGGGCGCAGCCATACTGAGGAGCGCCTGCAAGGCCTGCGCGGGTTGGCCCGATGAGGTCTGCGTGTCGGTGAACCTGTCCTCCACCCAGTTCCGCAGCGGCAATCTCGAAAGCACGGTCCTCGGCGCCCTCGCGGACGCTCAACTCGCGCCGGAGCGGCTCGATCTGGAAATCACCGAATCAACGCTGCTCGAGGATCGGGGCGACACGCGTCGCACGCTGCAGTCTTTACGCGCCCAAGGCATGCGCGTTTCGCTCGACGATTTCGGCACCGGATATTCGAGCCTGAGCTACCTCCTGAGCTTCCCACTGGACCGCATCAAAATCGACCGTTCCTTCACCATGGGGCTTGGCCTGCAGGAACGCGCGTCCGTGCTGGTCGAAGGCGTTTCGTCGATGAGCCGCAGGCTCGGCATGACCGTGCTGATCGAGGGCGTCGAGACGGCCAAGCAACTCAGAATGGTTGAAGGGCTGGGCACGATCTCCGAGGCGCAGGGCTATCTGTTCAGCCGGCCCGTCCCGGAAAAGGACGTGGGCGGACTTCTCCGGCGCGACTTCCGCGTTCAGGCGGC
Organism: Roseiarcus sp.; assembly: GCA_036510135.1. Classification (GTDB taxonomy): domain Bacteria; phylum Pseudomonadota; class Alphaproteobacteria; order Rhizobiales; family Beijerinckiaceae; genus Roseiarcus. The sequence goes on from DATCEJ010000340.1 coordinate 9,672, forward strand.
TTAGCCGAACGCGCCGAGACCCGGAACCTTTGGACAGATCTGGCGGGGTTCGGCTTTGCCCGCGATCGCGTCTTTTCAATAAGTTAAGTGTATTTTTCTGTCACTCTTTCCGTTCCGACGGAAGTTATCAACATATTAGATATGTAATATGTTATATTAGGACTTTCATCTCGCCGCCAGAACGAGAGCGGCTTGACGCCAGCGCCGTCCAGGTCGGCGCCCCGCTTCTCGAACCGGGCGGTGTCGACATGGACTGCCCCCACCTCAAATCCCGGCCTCCCTTCACGGCCTGCAGCCGATCGAGCCCTTCGCATTTCCACACGGACGGCACGCCCCAGGAGACAAACAGGTTAAGTCTGTTATTACGCCGGAAGGACGACAGGCGCGCCCTTGTCCTTGACGAAGAAAGCAAGGAACTTAGGCTGCTTCATCTGGCTCGCGTTTTCCCGCGACGAGAGGAGGTACTCTGAATTCTGACCGGGCATCGCAGCTCCTTTCAAAATATTCGCCATCGGCATAGATACGCGTCGATCGAGGGAAAGAACCGGCGGTGGTCGTTCGGCTCGGTCTATCGGTACCCGACCCCGGATATGTAATCGCGAAGCAACTCGTCCTCGTTCTCTGCTTCCGACAGCAGAGCCTGCAAAGCCTCGCGCGCATAGATGATGCCAATCGGCCTGCGGCCTTCGCCCAGGATTGGAACACGTTGCAGACCCCGTTTCCTCATCACCGACCAGACATCGAGCAACATCTCGTGTGCCCGACAATAGGTGACATCGCGGGTCATGATGCTGTCCGCTCGGGCTGTGCAGCCGGCGCCCATGCAGCGACCAATCTGACCGACGATGTCGGTCTTCGTCAGAACGCCGACCATGTCGCCGTGATCGCACACGACGATGAGATCGGTATGGGGCCAGGACATGAGCGCGGCGGCTTCCTTCACCGGCGCTTCCGCTTCGATCACCGCCAGACGTTCGAGCGCGCGCGGCAATATGGCCTTGACGATCATCGTT
>DATCEJ010000341.1:0-20289 GCA_036510135.1 Roseiarcus sp.
AGCGGCGTGCGGGCGCGGCAATATGGTGTGACAAGGCCTTGTGATTCGGATAGTCTGGCCCCCATGACTATAGGCGCCCTGGCGGCGGGGGTTTGCGTTACCAGCGCGGGGATACATGGGCTGAGCGTCGTGCTCGCCACCATGCGGTGCAGGCGACGGACGGGCGGGTCGCTGCCGCCGCCCAAGGACGCTCCCAGCGTCACGATCGTACAGCCTCTGTGTGGCGTCGAAACGTTTTCGCGCGAGACGCTGCGGTCCATTTTCGCGCTCGACTACCCGAGCTATGAGATCATCTTCTGCCTCGCCAGCGGCGATGATCCGATCACACCCCTGGTGCGAAACGCGATCGCGGCCAATCCCGGGCGCCCAGCGCGCCTGTTGGTCGGCGATGACCGGATCAGCGCCAACCCCAAGCTCAACAATATCGTCAAGGGATGGAAGGCGGCGCGGCATGATTGGGTGATCATGGCCGACTCCAATGTGTTGATGCCAGTCGACTACATTCAGCGCTTGCTCGCGCGCTGGCGCCCCGACACCGGCATCGTCTGCGCCCCCCCGATCGGCTCTCGACCCGAGTCCTTCGGCGCCGAGGTCGAGTGCGCTTTTCTCAACACCTATCAGGCGCGCTGGCAATATGCGGGCGAATCCTGCGGCTACGGATTCGCCCAAGGCAAGACCATGCTGTGGCGTCGGGAGATTCTGGAAGCGGGCGGAAGCATTGAAGCTTTGGGAGCGGAGATCGCGGAAGACGCGGCGGCGACGAAGCTGATCCGGGCGCAAGGGTTCAACGCCCATCTCGTCGACCGGCCATTCCAGCAGCCGCTGGGACAGCGACGTCTGCGCGATGTCTGGTCGAGGCAGCTTCGCTGGGCGCGGCTGAGGCGCGCCACTTTTCCGTTCTTTTTCGCTCCCGAAATTCTGACGACCAGCCTTCTCACCTTCGTCGCCGCCGCGGTCGCCGCTCCCAACCTCGGAGTGGACCCGGTTATCGGCGCCTTGCTGGCGGCTGCGTTCTGTTACGGCGCCGAGGCGATCCTGGCCTTCGCTGCAGGTTGGCCATTGTCGTGGCGCAGTCCTGCGGCCTGGCTCGCCCGCGACGTCTTGCTGCCGCTTCTGTGGGCGTGCGGCTGGTCCGGCCGCAACGTCGTCTGGCGTGGCAACGCCATGGATGTCGACGACGGCGTTTTCCTGCAGGCCGAGTCCGAACCGCGGCCACAGATCTGACTAGCCACATTTGGCGTTTTCTGCCGGCGTTTCCGTCAAAATTTCGCTCTACTGATTCGCTATCGCTTTGCCAGCGCCAAGGATCGAGCGGACGAATCGCGAACGAGTCGTCGACAGTCTCGGGCTAGAAGGTTCAAAATGCCTTGACGCCGGGAGGTCGAGATGCGGTTGCAGAGCGAAGACGTGCGCATGCGCGTTTTGAACGCGCTCCATTGGGATTTGGCGGTCCCTCGGGACCGGCTAAAGATCGACGTTGAGAACGGCTGGGTGACGGTTTCCGGACTGGTTGACCTGCCCTATCAAAGAAGCTGCGCCGAATCCGACGCTAAAAGCGTTCCGGGCGTGGTCGGCGTCGTCAACCTGATCCGTCTTGCGGAGACGCAAGGAACCAAGCCGCAATTCGAAGAATTGGCACAAAGGCGGCACTGATCCACGGTCGCGGCGGGGCGGCGCGACGATGGCGGCTCAGACCGACTTCAACATTCCCCCGTCGACGTAATAGGTTGAACCGACGGAATAGCTCGCGCGCTCCGAGCAAAGGAAGACGAAGAAGTTGGCCAATTCCTGAGGCGTCGCGAATCGCTTGATCGGCGCGTGCTCATGCGCGACGCTGTCGAGATAGGCCTGCCAGTCGCCGCCCTTGCCGGCGGTGAGCTGCTTCGCGGTCTTGACCCAATCCGGCGTCAGGATGAGGCCGGGATTGACGCAATCGACGCGAATATTGTCGCCGATGAGTTCGGTCGATAGCGTCTTCGAGAACATCATCAGCGCGGCCTTGGTCACGTTGTAAATCGGCTCGTACCAAAGGGGCTGGGCGGCGCAGATCGAGGCGTTGTGCAGAATGACGCCGCCGCCCCGCTCCTTCATCAATGGCGCGAGACCCCGCGCGAGCCTCACCGCCGCCATCACGTGCAGATCCCAGTAGGCCTGCCATTTCTCGTCCGGCGCCTGCATCACCGTCTCGTTGCTGCCGGTGCCAGCATTGTTGATGAGAATGTCGGCGCCGCCGAATAGCCGCGTCACGTCAGCAACAAGGTCGTCCGTCCCCTCGCGCTTGGCGACGTCGCAGGCCACGCCTTCAGCGCGGACGCCAAAGGATTTGGCGATGCGGCTCGCCTCCCCGCGAACCCGTTCCGCGCCCCGCGCCGCAATGACAATGTCGACTCCCTCGGCCGCGAGGCCCTCGGCGATCGCAAGACCAATACCGACGCTCCCGCCTGTGATGACCGCGACTTTCCCCTTGAGCCCGAGATCCATCCCGCCCCTCTCTCGCTTAGTGATGTCGCCTAGGCTTTACCAGCACGTATAGCCGCCGTCAGCCAGCACGATCGACCCGGTCAGCAGGCTCGAGGCGTCGGAGGCGAGAAAAAGGACGACGGCGGCGATCTCGTCCGGCTCGCCCATGCGCGCCATTGGCGTGCCGTCGATCCAGGCGTCAAACATTGGCGTGTTGGTCTTGCCGAGAGCGGTCATCGGCGTGTTGATGTAGGTCGGCGCGACGGCGTTGACACGGACGCCGCGCGCGCCCCATTCGGCCGCGAGCGATTTCGTCAGATGGTGCACGGCCGCTTTTGAAGCGTTGTAATAGGCCTGCGGCTGCGGCTTGTTGACGATGAACCCGGACATCGAGCCGATGTTGATGATCGAGCCGCGCCCCGCCGCCAGCATATTCTTGCCAAACGCCCGGCAACACCAGAAGAGGCCGTTGAGGTTGACGTCGATCACGTTCAGCCAGTGCTCGTCGGTGACGTCTTCCGCCGGGGTTTCGGATCGCGCGATGCCGGCGTTGCAGACCAGGATGTCGATGCGGCCTTTGTCCGCCATCACCCGCGCCGCAGCCGCGTCGACCTGCTTCGAGTCGGTGACCTCCATGTCAATAATTCCGGTGGCGTAGCTCTTGGCTTTCATCGCCGCTTGCGCTTCCTGCGCGACCTTCAGATTGCGGTCGGCGATATAGACGTAAGCGCCTGCCTCCGACAGCGCTTCCACGCAGGCAAGGCCGATCCCCTGCGCGCCGCCGGTGACGAGTGCGACGCGACCTTTGAGATTGAAGCGATCCAGATACATGGCCCCGAAGCCTCCACTGCGATGTTGTCAGCTCATCCAGTTGCCGCCGTCGACGTTGAGCGTCTGCGCGACGACGTAGTCGCTGTCTGACGAAGCAAGGAACACGGCGGCGCCGACGTGGTCGTCCGGCAATCCCATTCGGCCGAACGGCACCGCCTCGCCGACCAGACGTTTTTTCTCGCCAATCGGACGATCCTCATATTTGGCGAACAGAGCGTCGACCTCCGCCCACATCGGCGTGTCGACGACGCCCGGCGAAATGCCGTTGACGTTGATGCGGTGCCTGATGAGGTCGAGCCCCGCCGACTGGGTGAGACTGATGACGGCGGCCTTGGAGGCGCAATAGATCGACACCAGCGCTTCGCCGCGGCGGCCCGCCTGCGAGGCCATGTTGATGATCTTGCCGCCCCGGCCCTGCGCAATCATGCGTTTGGCGACCGCCTGAAGAGTGAAGAACAGGCCCTTGACGTTGACGGCGAAAACCCTGTCGAAGCTGGCTTCGGTGACCTCGACGATCGGCCCCATGTCGAAGATGCCGGCGTTGTTGACAAGAATGTCGACACCGCCCCATCGCTGGACCACGTTCTCAACCGCCGCCTCGATGGAAGCCGCATTGGTGACGTCAAGCGCAATGGCGACCGCCTTATCGCCATAGCGTGCGGCAGTCTCCTCGGCATGAGCCAACGAAATGTCGGCGATCGCGACCCGCGCTCCCTCGGCGGCATAGCGATCGGCGATCGCTGCGCCGATACCCCGCGCGCCGCCAGTGACGAGCGCGACTTTGTCTTTCAGTTTCACCGCTGCATCGCCCTTGTCGCCGCTCGCCCTGCGTACAGGTCGGCTTCCCTTCCGCTCAAGACTTATCCGACCGATAGTCGGATAGAGTCGATCGCACCCCGCGCGCCCACAGCGACGAGAGCGCATCGGAGAACGCGCGGACGTAGTTTGGATTGCCTGACAGCGCGCCGAAGATGTGGCGCAATTGGAGGAATGCCGTTGGGTCGTTACGCGCCGACTTCGCCGCCTCTTGCAACTGTCCCCAGCTGGGGTCGTTCGGCGCGATCGGCTTGCCGCTCTCGGTCTCGCCATAGCAATAGCGGCACCAGAGGGCCGACACGAGCGCCAGACCGTGGAAGGGCGCGCCCGCCTTCAGACGATCGGCGACAGCGGGAAGAATGAACTTCGGCTGGCGGTTCGAGCCGTCGAAGCACAGCCGCTGAATGGTGTCGCCGATCTTCGGATTGGCGAAGCGGCGCGCAATCAATTCGCGATACTCGTCGAGACTGGTGTTCGGCGGCGGCGGAACAACCGGCTGGATTTCACTTTTGGTCAGCTTTTCGAGGAACCCGCCGATCTGTTCATCCGCCATCGCTTCGTGAACGAAATGGATGCCGAGCAGCCCCGCTGGATAAGCAATCGCCGCGTGACCGCCATTGAGAATACGGATCTTCATCAATTCGTACGGTGACACATCGGAGGTGAATGTGACCCCGACCGTCTCCAGCGCCGGCCGCCCGGCTGGGAATTTGTCTTCCACCACCCATTGCCGGAACCGCTCGCAGAACACCGGCCAATTGTCTTCGAGGCCGTATTTGTCGCGCAGAAACGCGCGCTCCCGGTCGGTCGTCGCGGGCGTGATGCGGTCGACCATGGAATTCGGAAAAGCGACGTTGGCGCGGATCCAGCGCGCGAGTTCAGGATCGGCAAGCTCAGCGAGTCCGGCGACGGCGTTCTCGGTGACGTGACCATTGCCCGGAATGTTGTCGCAGGACATCACGGTGAAAGGCGCGGTCCCCGCGGCGCGGCGTCGCTTGAGTCCGGCGGCGATCAAGCCGAAGGCCGTCTTCGGCGCCTCTGGGTGCTGAGAGTCGTAAACGATGTCCGGATGGGCCGGATCGAAATGCTGCGTCGCCGGCGAAATGTAGTAGCCGCCCTCCGTGACGGTCAGCGAGACGATGCGAATCCTGGGCTCGGAGATCGCATCGAGAAAGGCCGGGATGTCATAGGGCCGAACGAAATCGATCATCGAGCCGGTGACACGGATATTGGTCGCATCCGCCTCTTGCTCGACCACCGTCGTCAGCCAGTCCTGTTCCTTGAGCTTCTCACGGACCGTCACGTCCGCGTCGCGTACTCCGGCTCCCACAATCGCCCAATCTCGGTCGCGGCCGGCGTTGAACAGATCATCGAGATAGACCGCCTGATGCGCCCGGTGAAAATTGCCGACGCCGATATGAACGATGCCGGCGCGAAGGTCAGAGCGTTGGTATTTCGGAGCCGCAACGCCTGCGGGCAAGCGCGCAAGCGCCGCCGCCGAAAGTTTGACGCTCATGATTCAAATCCACTCATCAAGTCAAACCTAACTGAGGCGTTCGTCGCTCGCCCGGCGTCAGTTCATCCTCCTGCCGTCCTTGTCGAAACGATGCAGGTGAGCCTCTCGCGGTGTAACGAAAATGCTCTGGCCGGGGGTTAACGGCGCCTCGCCCTCCAGGCGCAAGGTCAGCTGCCCCATACCGTCCGCCTCAGCGTGGACAAAGGTGTCGGAGCCAAGGTGCTCGGCGAGACGCACCTTCGCCGGCCACTCGCCGGCGCTCGTCGATATATCGGCATGTTCGGGCCGAATGCCGATCGTCTCCGCGCCGCGCTTGGCGGCGGGCGCGCCCTTAATCAGGTTCATGGTCGGAGAGCCGATGAAGCCGGCGACGAACAGCCCGTTAGGCCTGTTGTAGAGCTCGAGTGGCGAGCCGATCTGCGCGACCGAGCCGCGGTCAAGCACCACGATCTTGTCGGCCATGGTCATCGCCTCGACTTGATCGTGGGTGACGTAAACCATCGTCGTCTTGAGCGCCTCGTGAAGCTCGCCAATCTCCACTCGCATCTGCACGCGCAGCGCCGCGTCGAGGTTGGAAAGCGGCTCGTCGAACAGGAACGCCTTCGGCTCGCGCACGATCGCACGTCCGATGGCGACACGCTGGCGCTGACCGCCGGAAAGCTGGCGCGGCTTGCGATCGAGGTAATCGGTAAGGTTCAGCGTCGCCGCCGCCTTACGCACCTTTTGATCGATCATGCTGGCGCTCTGCCCCGCCATCTTGAGCGCGAAGGCGATGTTGCCGCGCACGCTCATGTGCGGATAGAGCGCGTAGGACTGGAACACCATGGCGAGCCCGCGCTGGGCGGGACCGACATTGGTCATGTCCTTGGCGTCGATCAGCACCTGTCCGGAGGTGACGTCCTCGAGACCGGCGATGAGGCGTAGAAGCGTCGACTTGCCGCAGCCGGACGGGCCCACGAACACCGCGAACTCGCCATTTTCGATATTGAGATCGATGCCGTTGATGATGCTGACGGCGCCGAATGCCTTACGCACGTCCTTCAGTTGAATGCTTCCCATGGCAGCAATTCCTTTATTGCCGAATCATTTGACCGCGCCGAAGGTCAAGCCTCGGACCAGCTGTTTCTGCGAGAACCAGCCGAGGATGAGGATCGGCGCGATGGCGAGCGTCGAGGCGGCCGAAAGCTTGGCCCAGAAGAAGCCTTCCGGCGCCGAGTACGAGGCGATGAAGGCGGTCAGCGGCGCGGCATTCGAAGTCGTCAGGTTAAGGGTCCAGAACGCCTCGTTCCACGACAGGATGATCGCGAGCAGCATCGTCGAGGCGATGCCCGGGACCGCCATCGGCGTCAGCACATAGACGATCTCGTTCAGGAGCGAGGCCCCGTCCATGCGCGCCGCCTCGAGAATGTCGTTCGGGATCTCCTTGAAGTAGGTGTAGAGCATCCATATCAAGAGCGGCAGATTGATCAGCATCAAGACGATCCCAATGCCGAGCAGACTATCGAGCAGATGGAGGGTCTTGAACAGGAGGTAGATCGGCACCAGCACGCCGACCGCCGGCATCATCTTGGTCGACAGCATCCACATCAGGAGATCTTTGGTGTACTTGCCCGGCGCGAACGCCATCGACCAGGCGGCCGGAACGGCGATCAAGAGACCGAGCAGGTTCGCGCCGATCGAAAGCACGACCGAGTTGAAGGCGAACTTCAGGTAGTTCGAGCGCTGCTGGACCTCGACATAGTTTTCCAGCGTCCAGTTGAAGAACAGAAACTTCGGCGGCATCGCGATCGCGTCCAGCTCGCTCTTGAAGCTGGTTATGAAAGTCCAAAGGATCGGGAAGAAGATCAGGAAGGCGACGACCCAGGCGAGAATCGTCACCCCGACGCGCTGGCGCATGGATTTCTTGATGGCCATCGTTCAGCCCTCCAGGTTCTTGCCGATGATGCGCATCAGGAAGATCGCGACGATGTTGGCGAGAATGACCGCGACGATGCCGCCCGCGGAAGCGCTGCCGACATCGAAGTTGAGGAGCGCCTGCTTGTAGACGAGGAAGGGGATGTTCGTCGTGGCGACGCCGGGGCCGCCGGAGGTCGTAACGTAGATTTCCGCGAAAACGCTGAGAAGGAAAATCGTCTCGATCAGGATGACGACGGTGATCGCACGCGCGATATGTGGCAGGACGATATAGCCGAAATAGGAGATCGCGCCCGCGCCGTCGAGCGATGCCGCCTCCTTCTGCTCCTCATCAAGAGACTGCAGCGCGGTCAACAGGATAAGGCTGGCGAACGGCAGCCATTCCCAAGAGACGACGATGATCACCGAGAGCATGGGCCAGTTGGTGAACCAGACGATAGGTTCGAACCCTAATGATCGGGCGATCCAGGCGAACAGCCCGGAATCCGGGTTCATCAGCAGATTCTTCCACACGAGCGCGCTGACCGTCGGCATGACGAAGAACGGCGCGATGACCATGAGCCGGAGCACATTCAGCCCGAACACCGGTTGGTCCATCAGCAAGGCGACGAGGAGGCCCCCGCCAACGCTGATGACGAGCACGGAGATGACTAAAACGAGCGTATTGATAAGAGCGGCGATGAAATCCGGGTCGGTGAGAAATGACGTATAATTCTGGAGCCCGACAAAGCCGGTGTTGTCGGGATCGAGCAGGCTGTAACGCAGCGTCGAAAAATAGAGCGTCATCGCCAGCGGCACGATCATCCAGATGAAGAGCAGGATGACCGATGGTGAAACGAGAGCGCGACCCGCGGTCGCCGTTTGCTGCGTCGCCATCGTTGTGGCCCTTTCCTCCCGTTTGCGCGCTGGTCGCCCCTCAGGACCGCCGCCGCGCTCAATCTTACCCCTGAACTCTCGCCTTCCCCCTTCTCGCGAACGAGAAGGGGGCGGGGCGGGAGGACACCCCATCCCGCCGCCCTCGCCAGTACGCGACGCGAAGCGGCGGGGAAGCGACGTAGCTTACTTGAGGTAGCCGGCTTTCTTCATCACGTTGGTCGCGCTGGCTTGGGCCTTCGCGAGCGCCTGATCGACAGTCATCGTTCCCGCGAGAGCGGCCGAGAAGTCTTGGCCCGTGTCCGTCGCCATTCCCTGGAATTGGGGGATCGCGACGAACTGAACGCCCGTGTACGGAACCGGCTTCACCGTCGGATGGTTCGGATCGGCCGAGTCGATCGACTCGAGCGTCATCTCGGCCCAGGGGGCTGCCTTCAGGTAGTCCGCGTTCTTGTAAAGTGAAGTGCGGGTTCCGGGCGGAACGCGAGCCCAGCCGTCCTTCGAGGCGACGAGGTCGGTGTAGTGCTTGCTGGTCGCCCATGAAATGAACTTTTCAGCCGCCTCGGCCTTGCCCGTTCCGGCTGGGACAGCAAGCGACCACGCCCATAGCCAGTTGGAGCTCTTTCCAAGTCCGTTGTTCGGAGCGAGCGCGAAGCCAACCTTATCGGCGACCTTGGATTGCTTCGGATCAGTCACAAATCCCGCCGCGACCGTGGCGTCGATCCACATGCCGCACTTACCGTCGTTGAACAAAGCGAGGTTCTCATTGAAACCGTTCGACGACGCCCCGGGCGGTCCGTCGGCCTTCAGCAGCGCGACGTAGAAATCGATCGTCTTCTTCCATTCTGGCGTATTGAACTGAGGCTCCCATTTCTCGTCGAACCATCGCGCGCCGAACGAGTTGGACATGGCCGTCAGGAAAGCCATGTTCTCGCCCCAACCGGGCTTGCCACGGAGACAGATTCCATAAACGTCCCCCGCCTTGTCGTTCATCTTGTCGGCGGCCTGTTTGATGAAGTCCCAGGTCGGCTTCTCCGGCATCTTGAGGCCGGCCTTCTCCATCAGGTCCGTGCGGTACATGACGAAGGAGCTCTCGCCATAGAACGGCGCGGCGTAAAGCTTGCCATCGGCCGACAGGCCAGAGCGGATGGCGGGAAGCAGATCGTCGACGTTATAGTCGGCGCCGAGCTTGTCGAGGGAGATGAGCCACTTCTTTTTAGCCCAGATCGGAACCTCGTAGGTGCCGATTGTCAGAACGTCGAACTGGCCGCCCTTGGTGGCGATGTCGGTCGTCACCTTCTGGCGCAGCACGTTTTCTTCGAGCGTCACCCAGTTGAGCTTGATGTCGGGATTGGCCTTGGTGAAATCCTCGGTCAGCCCCTGCATGCGCACCATGTCGCCGTTGTTGACGGTGGCGATCGTCAGGGTAGTGTCGGCAAAGGCCGGGAGCGAGAAGCTCGTGAGCGCGACCGCCCCGAGCAGGCCCATCACGTGAACCTTCATAGCGTTTCCTCCATGGGGCAATGCCGAGAACGGGCATTTGCCAAGCTAGCGGGCGAATATTCGCCATAACTTTGGGCGCGAGTCAATCCAGATTTTCGCCGCGCCGCTCAAAAATCCGGATTCCGGGGAAGAATCTGGCATTTTAAGCCTTTCGTCCTCGATTCAACGCTGAAGCAGATGCTCCGCGGTCGCCTCGTCGGTCACCAAGCCGGAAATCAGCCGCCCGGCGAGCGCGCCGCGCACAGGCGCCCGCCGCGACGGCCCCATCGCGACGCCGATCACAAGGCGGTTGTCGGCGCGTCGCAACGGCGCCGAGGCGACCCGCTCGTTCGTTCCTTCCGTGAGCACTTTTCCTGCCGCGTCGAACGCCCACCCGGTGATCTCCCCGACCGCGCCAAGTTGGCGCAAAGCCTCCGCTTCCTGCCGCGTGACAATGCCATCCTGCACCAGGGCGGCCGAGTCGGCGACGGCGCCGACACCGACGAAGCTGACATCGGTCCGTTCGACGAGGTCGAAGAGACTCTTCACTGAGGCAAGGCTGGTCAAGAGCTCGCGCTCCTCGACCGAGCGGGCGATGACCGGCAGCGGCATCGGATAGTGTGGCGCGCGCACGCTGTCGGACACGCGAATGATGACGTCGTAGAACGAAGCCGAACCATCGGTCTTGGTGGTGCCGACCATCGCGACCAGCTTGTGTTGCGGGCATTCCATGGCCGGCAACTGATCGGCGACGGCGCGCATCGTGCGGCCCGTGCCGATGCCGATGATCGCTGGCTCCGAACGGCGCAGCCAGCGTTCGAACTCCGCCGCGGCGACTTGAGCGATGCCGAGCGTCGACGACGTCGAGGCCGGATCGCTTGGGGCGACTTCGCAGAACCTGAGGTCGTAACGCAGCTTGAGCGCCGCGGCGAGCTCCATGCAGCGCGCGATCGGATGATCGAGCCTGACCTTGATGAGCCGCTCGCTGATTGCGAGCGAAACCAGGCGCTGCGCCGCCTGGCGCGAAATGCCGAGCTTGCGCGCGATCTCGTCCTGGGTGTTGCCGGCGACATAATAGAGCCATCCGGCGCGAGCCGCCTCGTCGAGCCGCAAACCGTCTTGATCCGACTTGCGCGCCATGGCTTTATTCCGCGCCCTGGGCGTCCGCTCGCGCGGCGACGAGGTCGGGCAGCCGCGCCATATCGTCGAAGAGGAGTTCCGCGCCGGCCGCGGTCAAATGCGCTCCGTCATCAAGAGGCGAGAAATGACTGGCGCCGACAAACCCGAACACCGCCATCCCCGCGGCGCGCCCGGCGACGATTCCCGCGACGCTATCCTCGATCACCAGACAGTCTTTCGGCGCCACGCCCATAACGCGCGCCGCATGCAGGAAAAGATCCGGACTCGGCTTTCCCTCCGCAACCTCAGTGGCGGAAAAAATATTGGGAGCAAACAAGGGCTCATAGCCGGCCAGCCGAAGCGAGTGGCGCACTCTTTCGGGCGCGCTGGAAGAGGCGACGCATACCCGCGCGCGCAAGCCTGCGACCGCCCGCTGCACGCCCTCTACGCCCTTCAGTTCGCGCGCGAAGGTGCTGAGGATCTCGCGCGAGAGTTCGTCGGGAAAGTCCTTGGGCAAGAGCGTCCCGAGTTCGCTTTCGATTCTGCTGATGACTGAGTCGAGACGCTGTCCGAGGAACCGCTTGCGCGTCTCCTCGTCGGTCATGCGTAGACCGGCCGCATCCAGCCTGCGGCGTGTGACGCCGAGTGCGATCAGTTCGCTGTCGACCAGCACCCCGTCACAGTCGAAAATGACCAATTCAGGCCAGCGAGACTTGCGATTGAGCTCACGAATCTCACGCTCAGTTCGGCGCAGCATCTCGCGGGCGTGGGCCTTTCGCGCGTGGAACGCCGCGATCGCGCCACCCGCCGGCGCCGCCGCGCCTGCCGCAAGCGTCGACATCGACGACATGGCGGAGGCCATGGTCTGCGCGCCCGCCGCAACCGCGCCCACCATCGCGGAGCCCAGAAGCACTGGCTCCGGGGTCTCCGGCGATTCCACCGTCTTGCCGCACACATCGGCGATGATCTGACGGACCAATGCGCTGCGGGCGGCCCCGCCGCTGACGACAATCGAATCGAATTCATAGCCAAACGCTTCGAGCTTGCGCACGATGTCGGCCAGGCCATAGGCGAGTCCGCAGAGGCCAGCGACGTAGAATTCGTGTAAGCTCGCAGCGTCTTCGCGCAGATTCATCCCTATCACGCCGCCACGCGCGCCTGCATCCGCCGGCAGCGATCGGGTGCCGATAAAGTCAGGCAGGACATGCAGATCCTCCGCGATCAACGCCGCTTGCGACAAGCCGCCGGCCCGGACGACGATCTCGTTCTCGAGCGCCTGCAGCGCCCGTGGCCCGGCGCGCGCCGACAATTCAGCAAAGGCCGGATGCAGTCGCAGCAGGTGATCGATCGCTCCGCCGAACGCCGACTGCCCGCCGTCGATGAGCCATTGATCGGAGGTAAGCGCGCCGAAATGCGGTCCCCAGATCCCGTCTACGAACCGCGGCCCGTCGGCAAGCGCCATGCAGCTCGACGACGTGCCCAGAATCAAAGCCAGACGCCGGCGCGGATCTGCCTGCACGCCGCCCGCTCGCGCCCCCAGTGTGCCCGCGGCGCCGGCATGCGCGTCGATCAGCCCGGCGCCGACGGGCGTCCCAGGCCTCAACGCCATTGCCTTGGCGACCTCCGCCGTGAGTCCCTGCCCGATAGGCGTGCCGGGCCAAGCGATCGAGGCGCCAATGCGCGCGTAGTTGTCATCCTTGAGGAACCCGAGGCCTATGCTGTCGAAAAAGTCGTCCGGCCAGCGCTCCCCGTGCGCGAGATAGCCGAATTTGCAGGTCGCCGGGCAGGCCGAGCGGGTTAGCGACCCGGTGGCGCGAAACGACAGGAAATCGGTGAGGTCGAAGAAATGCCCAGCGGCGCCCATCGTTTCGGGCTTGCATCGGGCGAGCCAGGCCAGCTTCGGCGCATGCATCTCAGGCGAGATCTTACCGCCGACATAGCGCAGAGCTTCATGCCGGCCGGCGTTGATCCGCTCGGAATCGTCGACGGCCCGATGGTCCATCCACACGATCACGTCGCGTTCCGGCGCATTGGTCGGGCTCACCGACAAGGGACGCGCATTGCGGTCGAGCGCCACCAGGGAGCAGGTCGCATCGAAGCCCATGCCGCGAAAAGCTTCGGGCGGCAGGCCCGACGCCTCAACCGCCTCGCGCACGGTCGAGGTGACCGCGCTCCAGATGTCGTCAGACGATTGCTCGACGATATCGCCCGGCTCGCGCCAGACGGCGATCGGCCGCCGGGCGCCGGCGATCAGCCGCCCGGCGGCGTCGAAAACGCCAGCCCTGGCGCTCAGGGTGCCGACGTCAACTCCGATATAGGCCTCGCGCATGGAATCCCTAGGGTCGCTTGGGGCGGACAATTCTCCGTTTCTCGCGTCGCTGGCAAGTGGAAGCGCTGAAGGCGCGCTGGCTGTAGCCCATAACCCGCAAAGTCGCGCCCCACTCCCAGGCGCTCGATCGGTCGTTGGGTTATCTGTAAATCAGACGTTCAATATTATATTCCGTTTTAGAGAAGAATGAGCTATGTTGGCAGATCGCGTCTCAATTGGGATCGTGACGATCGACGGACAAATCCTGAGCGTCCCGAAGGCTAATCTTGCTGTTCGCCTCGCCCACTTTTCCTCTGAGGTTGTCGAAAAGGAGCGCTTCGCAGTCCCGTTGAACCGCATTTCAAACCGGAAGAACGCGTTTGGAAAAAGTGCGAAACGAAAAGGCGGCTAAACCCTTGAAATCAAACAATTCCACGAAATCGCTTGATTTCGCACGTAATGATCTCAATGACTTACGATGCATATTCGGCAGCAACTTTCCGATCGACCTATCGAGCGCTCGTCGGAGCTTTTGAGGCGGTCATGGCCGACTTCTCTCCGCCTGAGGCCGCGCGGCTCCTCAGCGCCAACGCCGAGCGCGTCCACCGCATCTAGCAGAAGCGCGATTAAGCACGAGGCGAGGCCATGAAGTTCTTTCCAGGACGACAGTTCGGAAAGACGTCTGTGTGGCCGAGCGCGATCGGTCTCGGCACATGAGCCTTGGCGGATTCGGAGTTACCGTCGACTATCCGCTCTTCAAGCAGACGATCCTGGCCCCTTACAGCAACGGCGCCGTTATCTCGATATCGCGCCGATGTACGGGTACGGCAAGTCGGAGCACTACCTCGGTCATGCGCTACGAATGCTCGCGTCCTTCGAAATGAAGTCACGCTCAGCACCAAGGTCGTCGCATTCTCAAATCGGTCGGTCGATCACCCTCAGGCGCCTCAGGCCTATGGGTCGGCCGGGCCGACAGTCTGCCATTTCGCGACAAGTTCGATTGCTCCTACGACGGAATAATGCGATCGTTTGAAGGGAAAGCTCGCCGGAATTCCGGCCATGATCGTGTCGTTCGGCTTTGAAACTTCGAGCGTCTAGTCGATGACATCGCCGGGATGGGCGACCCGCTGGCCACCGCGCATAAACTGGTAGTCAACGCCGCGGAACGGCAGAAAATCGCCGGCAACGCTTCGAGCCCTCGCGGATATGATGCGAAGGCTCGACATGACCTCGAACGCGCTACGCCGGTTCTCGGAGCCGTACGCCGACCGATTCTCCGTGGTGAATTTCTGTCCCGAGCACTTTCAGGCATTCGCGAATAAAGGCCGCGAGCGCAGTCCAGCCCTTCGCGGACACCATTGTGCCGTCGACGTAAGCCTCGGTAGGCGAGAGGTCGACGTATGTGCCTCCGGCCAGCGTCACTTCCGGCTCGCAGGCGCCAAGAGCCCCGACCTTCTTGCCGCGCACGACGCCATCGACAGCCACCAGAATCTGCACGCCGTGGCAGATCGTGAATATCGGCTTTTTCGTCTCATGAAAATGCCGAACCATTGCTTGAACCCGCTTGTCGGTCCGGATGTATTCGGGACCGCGTCCTCCGGCGCAATAGACGGCGTCGTACTGGTTCAGCTGCCGCTCGGCCTCTGAAAACGTCTTGTTGATCGTGAAGAAATGGCCGAGCTTCTCGGTATAAGTCTGGTCGCCCTCGAAATCGTGCAATGAGGTCTTGATCAGGTCGCCGGCTTGCTTGTCCGGGCAGACGACATGAACTGTGTGGCCGACAGCCTCCATCGCCTGCTGGTAGACGAAAATCTCGTATTCTTCGGTGAATTCACCGGTCAGCATGAGAATCTTCTTGCCTGACATTGTTAGCTCCTTGCTTCGGTTGCCGGGGCGCCGCCACGGGGCCGCGCCCCTCTTTGACGGTTTCAGAACGGCGAGTTGGGGAAATAATACTCGTTCGCGTTCGCTTTGGTAATCAGGGGCGCATCCAGCTTGACGGCGCCGCGAACCGGCGCATTGCCGATAAGGTGGGCGGCAGTCATCCAAATCGCGGTTTTGATCATAGCGGGCGGATAGGGAGTTTCGATCGGCGTCATCTGATCGCCATCGATGACCTTCTTGACGATGTCCTTCATTCCGTTGCCGCCGAGCGCGAATTTGATATCCGTCCGCTTGGACTGCTTGACCGCCTCGAGGACGCCGAGCAGCATATCGTCGTCATTCGCCCACACGGCGTCGATATGAGGATATTTGGCGAGGTAATCCTGCATCAATTTGAAAGCTTCGTCGCTATTCCAGTGGGCGTACTGAATGTCGAGGATCTTGAGCCCGCTCCCCTTTATGCCGTCCTGGAAGCCCTTGATCCGTTCGTCATCAATGACGGTCGGGATGCCGCGCAACACCACGAGGTCCCCTTTACCGCCGAGTTTGTCGACGAGGAACTTAGCGGTGGTTTTCCCGACGGCAATATTGTCGCCCGCAACATAGAGATCCTGAATCGTCGGGTCGTTGAGGCCGCGATCGACGACTGTGATGAACGCGCCGGATTCCTTGACTGTCTTGACCGGCGTCGTCAGCTCCTCGGAGGAGTATGGCAGGATCACGAGCGCGTCGATCTTGCGGCTTGCGGTGAGATCTTCGAGCGCGCTGACCTGAGCGGCCGCGGACGGCGACGTCTTGACGATCACCTCCACGCCGGGGAAAGCGGCGTTGATCTCCTTGGCGGCGGCCTGCGCGTGATAGACCACGCCAGAGGTCCAACCATGATCGGCCGCGGGGATCGACACCGCGATCACCTTTTTGTCGGCCGCGATCGCGTGCCCCCCGACCGTCAGCATGGAGCCGACGGCTATGGCGGCAAGGAGATTTCGTTTCAGCATTTAGTTCCTCCCTAAGTGGACCGGTTCATTCGCTTCCGTCTGGGTCCGAAGACGGCTATTTCGAAAATCTCTGGATAAGCATGGCGATGATGATGATCGCGCCCTGGACCGCAGCCACGAGGTATTCAGACACCAAGTCCGAAATCACCATGAGATTGGCGATCAGCTCAAGGATCACCGCCCCCGCGATGGTTCCCCAGATGTGGCCTTTGCCGCCCCGAAGAGCGGTGCCGCCGATGACGACGGCGGTGATGACTTGCAACTCCCAAAGCAGGCCCGTCGTCGGGGTCGCCGCTCCAAGCCGTGGCACGTAGCAGATCGCGGCAATCGCCACGCAGACGCCCTGAATGACATAGGCAAGCGTCCGGGTGCGGACGACCGAAATGCCCGAGTAGCGGGCGACATCCTCGTTCGCGCCGACCGCAGAGCATTCGCGGCCGTATTTCGTCTTGTAGAGGATGAATGCGCCTAGGGCCGCTACCACCAGGGATATGAGAATTGGGATCGGTATCCCGGCGGCAGTCCCAAAATAGACGGGCCGATAAAGATCGCGCAACGATTTGTCGATCGGGATCGTGCCCCCGTCCGACAGATAGGTGATGAGGGCGCGGAAGATACCCATCGTGCCGAGCGTTGCGATGAACGGCTCAATCCGGCCGAGTGTGACGATCAGCCCGTTCGCGAGCCCGCAAAGCAGGCCCGCGAAAATCGCCATCGCCATTCCGGCAGGGATGGCCCAGCCCACGATGTCCGGCGCGAGCCGGTTCATGAACATGATCGTGACGCCGGTGATGAAGGCCGCCATGGACCCGACAGAGAGATCGAGGCCGCCGGAGGAGATCACGAAAGTCGCGCCGACCGCGATGATGGCGGTGAAGGCGCTGCGGGTTATGACATTGGCGAGATTCGTCGTGGAGAGAAATTCGGGATTGATTGCAAAGCCGATGATCAGAAGCGCCGCCAGCGCCAGGAAGGGACCAACATCGCCCCAGGTGAGGTTGAACTCCCGGATGCGCCGGACCGGCGCCAGATCAGCGAGAAGCGTCACATCAGATCTCCCGCGCCGTCGGCGCCGGCGACTTCGCTGGTGGCCAGGAATGCGATTTCGTGTTCTGTCATCTTGTCGCCCGATGCTTCGCCCGTGATGCGACCTTTGCGCATCACGAGGATTCGGTCGCAGACGCCGATCAGCTCCTGCATGTCGGACGAGATCACAATGCAGGCTCTTCCTTCGGTCACCAGGGCGCGGATGTAGGCGTAGATCTGAGCCTTATTGGCGATGTCTATGCCTCGCGTCGGCTCGTCGATGATTACGACCGAAGGATTGGTCATCATCACCTTGGCCAGCAAAAGCTTCTGCTGGTTGCCGCCGGAGAGCTCTCCGGCCCGCGCGCCATAGGAGTTCACGCGGATGTCGTATTTCGCGACCGCCTCTTTAATCGCAGCAGTTTCGCGGCCGCGCCGGAGAAAGAGGCCGGGATGGATGCGAGCGAGCGCCGAAAGCGTCAGGTTCGGGGCCAGCCGTTCCTGCATGAGCAGTCCCTTGCCCTTGCGATCCTCGGTGAGATAGCCAATCCCTGCATCCAGCGCCGCGCGAGGCGATGGAAAATGGATGACCTTGCCGTCCAGCTCGACCGACGCCCTGGCCGGTCTCAGCCCGATGAGTCCCTCGAACAGCTCGGTGCGACCGGCGCCGATCATCCCTGCGAAGCCGAGGATTTCGCCTTTGCGAAGCGTGAACGATACGTCTTCGACATAGCCTGGGACATGCGCGTTGCGGACGGAGAGAATTGGCTTCCCGGGTGGCTTGCTGGTCTTTTCGGGATAGAGCGCGGCGAGCTCGCGTCCGACCATGAGACGAGCCATGTCCATCTGGCTTAACGTCCGGCCCGGGTATGAGCCGATCAGCTTGCCGTCACGCAGCACGGTCACTTTGTCCGCGAGCCGCTGCACCTCATCGAGCCGATGGCTGATGTAGAGCACCGCAATGCCGCGCGACTTCAGCCCGAGGATGACCTCCTGAAGCCGGCGCACTTCTTCGCCTGTGAGCACCGCTGTGGGCTCGTCGAAAATTACGACCTGGTGTTCGTCAAGGAGAGCGCGCGCGATCTGCACCAGCTGCTTGTCAGCAAGCGGAATGGCGCCGACGATGGCGTTCGGGGACACTGTGCAACCAATCTCCGCCAGTTTCTCGGCAGCCAGCCCCCGCATGCGCCGGTCGTCGACAATGCCCCAGCGTCCGAGTGTTCGGCCGAGGAAGAGGTTCTCCATCACGGTGAGGGCGTCGGCCAACAGGATCTCCTGATGGACCAGCGCGATACCGGCCTCCTGCGCCTGGCTCGGCCGGATGAAGGATAGTTGCCGGCCCCCCATCCAGATCGCGCCTTCTGTGGGCTCGACATAGCCCGAAAGGATGCGCATCAGGGTGGATTTGCCGGCTCCGTTCTCTCCGATGATCGCCTGGATCTCACCGGGCAGGACATCCAGACTCACCTCGGACAGTACCGTCGCGAGGCCATATTCCTTCGTGAGGTTTTCCGCCCGCAGCACCGGCTCAACGGAATTCGGCACGATCGCGCTTGCGGCCAAGGCGTTTACTCGCCTTTCTTCGATCCGCGCGTGCGCCGACATCGCCACCTCCTCAGTCGAAGGCGGGTAGGAGGCGGTCGCGCGAGCACTCAATATGCCTGCGCATTGCCGCCTCTGCATGTGCCGAATCGGCGGCCGCGAAGGCCGCGAGAATCGCCGCATGCTCGTCGAGCGCCTCTTCGGTCACGCGCGAGTGAAACATGAGGCGGAAGATGTGAAAGTGCGTGTGCTGGAACGCGAGCGTCTCTCGGATGAGCTCGTTCTCCGCGCACTTCAAGATCGTATCGTGAAAGATGGCGTCCAGGCGGGCGAAATTCGAATAGCGTGCGCGTTCGTCGTGACCGTCTCGTCGCGCCATGATTCCCGCCGCTTCTCGTATCGCCCGGAGCTTGACGTCGTCCATCATCGCCGCGGCCCTCGCAGCGGAGTGCGGTTCGAGCAGAAGCCGCAACTCGTATAGCTCGTCGAACCGGCGGCGCGTGATCTGAGGCGCGGCGCGATAGCCCACCAGATGCGTTTTCTGGACGAGCCCCTCGCCTTCGAGACGTCCAAGCGCTTCGCGGATCGGCGTCTGCGAGACGTTGAACTCCTTGACGAGATTGTCCACCGTGATCCGCGAACCCGGCGCGATCTTCAGAGCCATGAGTTGAGCGAAAATGGCGTCGTATACGTCCTCGACGAGGCTGTTGGGCCGAGGAATGTAGCTGCTCGCTGAACCGGCTTCAGAGGAGTTGCCGACGCTCATAGCAAAAGTTGCTCCCCCCTTGACAAGGGCGCCGATATCACGATGCTGCCCGATATGCAATCCTATAGCCTATAGGATCTCTTCATGAAAATGACGAAGGCAGAGGGAATGACCCTGGCGACGGCGCTGCTCGAGCAGCGCAACGCCCGAAAAGAGCACGCTTTCTTGCAGGCCGACCTCCTTCTGGAGGCGGAGTTCGAGGACACCTCTCGCACGGGCTCCAACGCTTGCCGAGAATCCTTGC
This sequence comes from Roseiarcus sp., assembly GCA_036510135.1. Classification (GTDB taxonomy): domain Bacteria; phylum Pseudomonadota; class Alphaproteobacteria; order Rhizobiales; family Beijerinckiaceae; genus Roseiarcus. Next base: position 19,780 of record DATCEJ010000341.1, read on the forward strand.
TCGAATAGAGCGAGGACTGGTGGACCCTCGAACGGAGGGAAACACGCGCTGGCGATCGGAGGCAATCCTACTACTTCGAGAAAACAATTGCCTCAGATGGCGCGATCGGCATCGCGATGTCGTCGAGCGAAGCGGTCATCGCCGCTGTCCCCGATGCGACGATCGCGGACGGCGCCGGAGCGTCGTTTCCTGTTCCATGGAGCTCGGCGGAAACGCACCCTTCATCGTCTTTGACGACGCCGATCTCGATGCTGCTCTCGATGGCGCGATGATCGCGAAAATGCGCGACGCTGGAGCGGCCTGCACCGCAGCCAATCGGATCTACGTCCAGTCCGGCCTGTACGACGCCTTTGCGGAAGGCCTGAGACAGCGCATGGCTGCACTGAAGGTCGGAGCCGGCGCGAGCCCCGACACCGAATGCGGTCCTATGATCACGCGAAAGGCCGTCAACAAGATCGAGCGGCTGGTCGCGGATGCCGTCAGGCGCGGCGCAAGTATGCTCTGCGGCGG
>DATCEJ010000342.1:0-5910 GCA_036510135.1 Roseiarcus sp.
CTTGTTTGAGCGCGGCGGCGATGATTCCGGAGAATTCCCGATCGACGATCAGCGCCTTCGCTTCGCCGTGATCGAGCATGAAGGCGATGGACGCTGCATCGAGGCGGGTGTTGAGCGCGTTGAGCACAGCGCCGCACATCGGAACGCCATAATGACATTCGAGCATCGCTGGCGTGTTGGCGAGCATGACCGCGACCGTGTCGCCGCGCACGAAGCCTCGCTTAGCGAGCGCGGAAGCAAGCTTCTTCGTTCGCGCATGGAATTCGCGATAGTTGCGGCGCAGGGCCCCGTGAGCGATCGCCAGCCGATCCGGAAACACCGCGGCCGAGCGCTCGAGGAATGTCAGCGGCGTCAGCGGCTGAAAATTGGCCGGATTGCGATCAAGATCGCGGTCATATGGCGAAACGGACATCTCGCGGAGCTCCCACAGCGCTTCGACGCGATCATAGCGCGCCTCGGCGAGCTTTGGGCGAGGGAATCGCTATCCTCACGATCGAAAGGCGAAGAACCGAAAACCCAGGAAGGTCAGAACCATCGCCGCCCCGCTGCCGGCGGCGACGAACAGCGGGAGGATCGCCGGCGTAACGGCGATTCCGGCGCGGGGCGCAAACAAAACGCAGGCCGAATAGACGGAATAATTGACCGCAAGCCCGGCGGAGGCGACCCCGCAATAGCGAAGGAAAGCGCGGAAGAGCGGCGCCCGCGAGTGGCGGAAAGTGATCGACCGGTTGAGGGTGAAATTGACCAAGGTCGCCAGGACGAAGCCCGGCGGCCGGGCGAATTCCGGCGACAGGCCGAGATGTTTGGCGCAGAGGTAGGTGATCGTCGCGTCGACGACATAGCCGATGAGGCCGATGGCGGCGAAGGCGGGAATTTGCTCGGCGATCCGCCCGTCGCCAGGGTCGACCGGCTTTACGGCGCTCATCGGCGATCCGTTACGTTCGGATTTGGGCGCGGATCGGCGCCTTGGCCCATAAACCTCTCTCTCAAGCGAGCGCCCGAATGGCGTCATAGGTCAATTTCACTCCGATGAGGAAGGTAAGCGCGAGAATAGCCGTATAGAACCGGTCCGCGGACACCCGCCGGACCAACCAGATCCCGGCAAATGTCGATAGAACCGCCACCGGTAGCAGCCAAGCAGACACACTGAGATTGTCGGGGCTAAGCTGACCGAGGAGAAAATAACCCGGAAGTTTTAACAGGTTGACAGCGGCGAAGAATATGGTCGCGGTGCCAGCGAATATTCGCGGCTCCAGATATTGCGGCATGACATAGACCTGGAACGGCGGCGCCCCCGCATGGCTGACAAAGCTCGTGAAGCCCGACAGCGAACCCCACAAGACGCCGCTTGGGACGCCGGCCTTCTCGACCGGAGCGCGTCCCAGTCGGTCCCGGATCAGCATGTAGGCCACGAAAGCGATTGAGATGACGCCGATCGCAAGGCGCACGGCGTCTTCGCTGACCCGCGCCGCGAGCAGCCAGCCAAATGTTACGCCGATCACCGCGGAAGGGGTCAGGATGACGAGGTTCCGCAGCGAATAGTCGCGCCGAAACGCCCACACGCTGACCCAATCCTGGACGATGAGAATGGGCAGCACGATGGCCGCCGCCCTGACCGGCGAGGCGACCAGCGACATTATCGGCATCGCCAGCGAACTTAAGCCCGAAAACCCGCCTTTTGACAGGCCGAGAAGGATCACCGCGGGGATGGCCACAAGGTAAAATTGCATCTCGCCCGACATCTGTCCGTTTCCTGCAAGCGCCAACCGATGAGGTTGCTGGCCCGGCCGCCACAGAACGGCTGACGTTGCGTTCGGACGCGCTGAGCGCGACAATTCGCCCGCGACAACGACACGCCGGAGTTCGGTGGCGATGGGAGCGAGACGATGACCAGCGACTATCGGCAGACCTATGATCGCTGGCGCGCCGATCCGCAAGGCTTCTGGGCGGAGGCGGCGCGCGAGATCGCGTGGACAAAGCCGCCGGAGCGTATTTTCGATCCCAACGCGGGCGTCTACGGCCACTGGTTTCCCGACGCGCGCTGCAACGCCTGCTTCAACGCGCTCGACCGGCACGTCGAGGCCGGCCGCGGCGACCAGGTCGCGCTCTACTACGACAGCCCAGTCACCGGGACCAAGCGCGCCATCACCTATCGCGAACTGCTCGACGAGACGGCGACGCTCGGCGCGGTCCTCAATGATCTCGGAGTCGTGGCGGGCGACCGGGTGTTGATCTACATGCCGATGATTCCCGAGGCGATTATCGCCATGCTCGCGTGCGCACGGATCGGCGCCGTGCATTCGGTGGTGTTCGGCGGCTTCGCCGCCAAGGAGCTCGCGACCCGGATCGACGACGCCGAGCCGAAGGTCATCCTGACCGCGAGTTGCGGCGTCGAGCCGGGACGAATCGTCGAATATAAGCCGCTGCTCGATCTCGCGATCTCTCTCGCCAGGCACAAGCCGTCGACCTCGGTCGTCTGTCAGCGCCCGCAGATCAAGGCGGACATGAACGAGGCTCGAGACCGAGACTGGACCGCTCTTGTCGACGCCGCCAAGAAAGCGGGCAGGCGGGCGCCCTGTGCGGACCTCGCCTCGACCGATCCGCTCTACATTCTCTACACGTCCGGCACGACCGGGACGCCGAAAGGCGTGGTGCGCGACATTGGCGGCTATCTGGTCGCGCTCAAATGGTCGATGTCGGCGATCTACGATATCAAGCCGCGCGACACCTTTTGGACCGGCTCTGACATCGGCTGGGTCGTCGGCCATTCCTACATCGTGTATGGGCCGCTGCTGCAAGGGTGCGCCAGCGTCCTTTACGAAGGCAAACCGATCGGGACGCCGGACGCCGGCGCATATTGGCGGGTGATCGAGGACTATAAGGTCGCCGCGTTCTTCACCGCGCCGACCGGCCTGCGCGCCGTGCGCAAGGAGGATCCGCAGGCCAAGCTCATCAAAAACTACGACATCAGTTCCTTACGCACTCTATTTCTCGCTGGCGAGCGCGCCGACCCGGACACGGTCGCCTGGGCGCAGAAGGTTTTGGGCGTCCCGGTGGTCGATCACTGGTGGCAGACCGAGACCGGCTGGCCGATCGTGGCCAATCCAGTCGGCTTGGGGATGCTCCCGGTCAAGCTCGGCTCGCCGAGCGTGCCGATGCCGGGCTACGACGTTCACGTCGTCGACGAGGCGACAAAGCCCGTGCCGGCCGGGACGATGGGTTCGCTCGTCATCAAGCTGCCGCTGCCGCCTGGCTGCTTGCCGACGCTCTACCGCCAGGACGAGCGCATGCGCGAGAGCTATCTCAATGAATTCCCAGGCTATTATAAAACGGCTGACGCGGGTCTCATTGATGAAGATGGCTATCTCACCATCCTTGGACGGACTGACGACATCATCAACGTCGCCGGCCATCGCTTGTCGACCGGCGGTATGGAGGAAGTGATCGCTGCGCATCCGGACGTTGCGGAATGCGCCGTGCTTGGCGTCAGGGACGAGGTCAAAGGCGAGGCTCCGTGCGGGTTTGTGGTCCTGAAGGCGGGCGTCAATCGGCCGCCCGCAGACATCGAGAAGGAGGTCGTGCAACTGGTGCGCGACAAGATCGGCCCGGTCGCCGCCTTCAAGATGGCCTTCGTCGTGCCGCGCCTGCCGAAAACCCGCTCGGGCAAGATCCTGCGCGGCACGATGAAGAAGATCGCCGATCACGAGCCATGGTCGACCCCGGCGACGATCGAGGATCCGATGGCGCTGGATGAAATCAAAGAGGCTCTGGAAGCGCGGGCCGGTTAAAGACGGCGGGCGCGCCCGCCTAGCGAGAAGCCATAAGGCGGTTTATATGTCGCGGGACCGTCATGATCGCGCCGCATTGCGGCCGGTCACGAAGGATTCGCCAGCTTCGATTGGACCGCGATGACGTCTTCCACTTCTACCGCGCCGCACGTCGTGAATTTCACCCTGGCCAACGGCCTCGACGTCGTGGTCATTCCCGATCATCGCGCCCCGGTCGTCACCCACATGGTCTGGTACCGCAACGGCGCGGCCGACGATCCGCCGGGCAAATCCGGCATCGCCCACTTCCTCGAACACCTCATGTTCAAAGGCACGAAGCGCCATCCCAAGGGTCAGTTCTCGGAGTTCATTTCCGAGGTCGGCGGGATGGAGAACGCCTTCACCGGCAACGATTTCACCGCCTATTTCCAACAGATAGCCAAGCAGCACCTTAAAGCCTGCATGGCGTTCGAAGCCGATCGCATGACCGGCCTGACCCTGACCGACGACATCGTTGCACCGGAGCGTGACGTGGTGCTCGAGGAGCGGCGCATGCATTGCGACACCGATCCGGGCGCGCAACTCGGCGAAGCGGTGCAAGCGGCTTTGTTCACCCATCATCCTTATGGAATCCCCGTTATCGGCTGGGGACATGAGATCGAGGGCCTGAACCGCGAGGACGCGCTTGCCTATTACAAGCGCTTCTATACGCCCGAGAACGCCATTCTGGTGGTTGCGGGCGATGTCGAGCCGGACGAGGCGCGCGCGCTGGCCGAGGAGACCTATGGCAAAATCAAGCCGCGTGGGGCGAAACCCGAGCGGGTGCGTCCTATGGAGCCCCCGACCGTCGCCAACCGGTTGGTGACCGTCGCCGACGACAAGGTCGAGCAGCCCGGGTGGCAACGGCATTATCTTGCGCCGTCGGCCCGCACCGCGCCCGAGGGCGAAGCGGAAGCGCTCGAATTGCTCGCCCATCTGTTCGGGGGTGGGCAAACGAGCTTTCTCTATCGAACGCTGGTTATGGAGGAGCGGGTCGCCGTCTCCGCCTGGGCTTATTACCATGGCGCGGCGGTCGACCAGAGCCGGTTCATCGTCAACATGACGCCCGCGCCTGGCGTATCGCTCGAGATGCTCGACAAGGCGTTTGATCATGCGCTGGCCAAGTTCGTGCGTGACGGGATCGACGCCGGCGACCTCGAGCGCGCCAAGACCCGCATGGTGGCGGACGCCATTTACGCCCGCGACAGCCAATCGGACCTCGCGCGCTGGTACGGGTCTTCGCTCGCGATCGGCCAAACCTTGCGCGACGTTGAGGAATGGCCGGCGAGGATCGAACGCGTCAGCGCCGAGGATGTGATCGGGTCGGCGCGGCGCTGGATTGATCACAAACCCGCAGTGACGGGATATCTCATGCCTCTGGTCGAGGAGGCGGCTTAGGCGCTGCGACCGGCTGCTCCAAGTTCGGAGCCAAGAAACAAACTCATGGAAACGCTCATGCAGAAGCATATTGCCAGTTCCCCCCCGCATTCCGCGGTCAATGTCGACGTGGTCGTCAGCCCGCGCGGCTTGAAATTCTGGCTCGTCCCCTCGCACGCGGTGCCCGTCGTTTCGCTCGAATTCGCCATGCGCGGCGGCTCGGCGCAGGACCCGGGGGAAAAGGCGGGCTTGAGCGCGCTGATGTCGGGGCTTCTCGACGAGGGCGCGGGCGAACTCGATTCGCAGGCGTTTCATCGCGCCCTGGACGAGATCGCGGTCGAAATGTCGTTCCATTGCGACCGCGATCATTGGAGCGGGCGGATGCGCACGCTGACCAAGAACCTCGATCGCGCCGCCGAATTGCTGCGGCTTGCGGTCAATGCCCCCCGGTTCGACCAGGAGCCGTTCGACCGTGTGCGCGAGCACATGAACGCGCGCCTGCGCCACGACGCCAACGATCCGGCGACGCTCGCGAGCCGCAACTGGAGGGCCAAGTCGTTCCCCGATCACCCCTACGGGCAGCCTGCCGACGGGACGCTCGAAACGCTTGCCCGCATCGAACGGGGCGATCTCGTCAAGTCCGCCAAGCGCGGGATTGCGCGCGATCAATTGTTGATCGCCGTCGTCGGGGCGATCGAAGAAAAGGAGGCGGCGGCGCTCGTCGATA